>JASHQK010000011.1 GCA_030039195.1 Candidatus Sulfotelmatobacter sp. | reverse complement strand
CGCTTTATGCTTGCGGCGCGGCTCTATGCTTTTTCAGCACGTATTACAGCATCGCGGCGATCGTCCTGGTGCAGATCAATTATGCGATCGCGCCCCGATTCTGCTGGGGAATCTTCTCGCGCGCTCGCATCAAGGCGAACCCCTCATCCTGATTCACGCTCTTGCGACGTCAGGGCGGGAATTTTGACGCTAGAAGCGTCCAGGCTTTCATATACGATGATTCTGGTGCGCCTGCGATGATTCGGGGCATATTCCTTTCGGCCATCGGCCTCGCCCTATTCCACGCTTGCACCATGGCCCAGGACGTTCAGGCCCGTGCTGATGCGCTCTTAGAGCGCGCCCGGCAGCTGGAAGATATCCGCTCGCCCAATGCGCCGTCCTTCCGCCTGCAAGCAAGCTTCTCTTTCATGGGGGATGATCTTGAACCGGTGCATGGGACTTACACGGAAACGTGGGTGTCAAATGCGAAGTGGCGGCAGGAAACCGTTGTCGGCGACCAGCGCAGCATCGCCGTCGGCGGATCGGGCAAGCAGTGGGTGCTGGTGCCAGAGGGTTTTCCGAGTAAGGCTGACAAGCTGCCCATCCTGATGACTTTTCTGCCGCCGGCTTCTCTGGAAGTTCATTTTCAGTCCATCAGTGAGCTCAGCACGACCGGCTTGACGGCCGAGTGCGCGTTCACCGTGTCAGACGCCCAGAAGTTTCGATCCGTGTTCTGCTTCGAGAAAAAGACAGGCTTGCTGCTGCAGAAGCTCTTTCCTGAAAAGCGTCCGCGGAACGTGGTGAGTTTCTCATGTGCATACGGATCGCTTCGGAAATTCGGCGAATACTTCTTTCCCGGCGAGGTCGCCTGCTCCGAAGATCAGCACAAGAGCATCCACGCGAGCGTGCTCGAACTGTCGCTGCAGCCCTCACCCGATGCCGCGCAGTTCGAGCCGCCTGCAGGAGCGGTGGAGGTTCCCGAGTGCTCGGGGAAAATGGTCGCGCCTTACCTGGTCAGGCCTGGATTTGGGCCTCTCTTGCTCGATCCCGACCGCATCTCCTGGATACCGGTGTGGCTCATAGTCGATGCGAAAGGCAAAGTGCAGAACGTGAGAGTTCTGCGATCTCTCGACCCAACCTCCTATAAGAAAGCCGTCAGTGCGGCTCATGATTTGAGCTTCGCGCCGGGCACGTGCAACGGGCTGCCGACGCCGATGCCGATCACGCTGAGCGTCAGTACGCGATAACAGCCGCCGGCGGTCGGGCAAAATTGCAGGACCTCTGGCGTCGCCGGCGATGCTGTGAGCAGTGCCCTAAATTCACTAAACCACCAAGGACACGAAGGACCACGAAGACTGCAAAACCGCTGACTTCCTTCGCGGATCGTCGTGCTCTTTGTGGTTAAGGCGGCGAATTAGGACACTGTCGTTTTTTCGAGGAGTTTGACCGATTTCTCCTGCACCCTTAGAATTGAACAGGTGCGGCTGGCGCACGGCTTGATGCAAGGGAGCCGGTTCGTCGTAACTGAACTTCTCTTTCGCACTCCTTCCCCGACTTGCAACATTGGCGGTGTAGCTCAGGTGGTTAGAGCGACGGTCTCATAATCCGTAGGTCGTTGGTTCGAGTCCAACCGCCGCCACCAGTGTTTAGTTCAGGTCCTTCGACTTCGCTCAGGATTTCTGAGGCAACATCAGTCCCAAAGTTATTTCGTTAGAACGGTCGAAGAGACAAGCACCAGCAAGAGCGTTCGCCTGAGGCTTGGCCTTGCTGGCACAATTAGCGATCAACGCTGTTTCGAGCGGCTTTATTCCGTCACGGTAAACGTCTTCGCGCTGGTTGCGGTTCCACCCGGCGTTGTCACAGCAATTGCGCCGGTCTTCGCTCCAGTCGGCACATCGGCCGTCACTTCCGTGGCCGACTTCACGCTGAACGTCGTCGCCTTCACGCCTCCAGGTAAAAGTTCCCATCGCTGGCCTGAACCAAACCAGCCTCAGGATTCATTCCGTCGGTACAGTTCGTTTTCGAGCAGAAACTGTAGAGTGTCGACAGCGCACCGCTCGAAGTAATCTTGAAAACCGTCCCGCCGGAGTTTTCAAAACCAGTGCCACCTGTCGACGTCGTACCGTAGAAGTTTCCGTCGGTGCCTTGCACGACTGGAGACGATGGCCAGTAACCGTCGACGCAGTTTGTTTGGAGCAGAAGCTGTAGAGTGTGGTCAGTGTGCCTGCGGGAGTCATCTTAAAGACTGAACCGAAGCTGGTGAGGGAACTCCCCCAGGTCGTTCCATAAAAATTCCCGTCAAGCGCCTGAATTGCCCCAGCGTTCGGGAATTCGCCATCAGGATCTTCCTCAGTGCCGCAGTTCGCGCTCGCACAGAAATCGTGCGCAACCGTCAGCTTGCCTGCGGTAGAGATTTTAAAGATCGTGCCGCATCCGCCGGAACAATTTTGCCGTCGAGCCGCCGGCGTCGGCTGTGCCGTACAAATTCCCATCCGTGCCCTGGAAAAGAGTCACGTAATCGGGATTGGCACCGTTGCTCCCGTCGAACTTGAACAAAGTGGTGAAGGTCTGGGCGGGCGCCTGGATCACCTCCACCGCACAGACACAGAGCAGCCAGATGAGGGTCGTGCGAAGCAGCTTGGGCATGACAAACTCCTATCCTTGAAAGTTGAAATCTCTTGCATACCGCGGATTGTCCCCAAAACAAGAAATGCTGCGACTCCTGCGGCGCGACTTTCCTGCTGTCGAGAACGACGTGGTTTTGTCGACCGCTGCTATGGGATGGAGCGAGAATCCGCAGAAAAAACTAGCAAGGAAATAGAAAAAAGCCTTGGTCAGGCCGGGTGCAGACCGTCGTGATTGCGCCAGATTCCCCGAAAACAGGCTTCCTCGGTGCCTCTGTGGCTCCGTGGTGAACATCAAAGCTGGCGTCTATAATCCCTGCATGACACTTGTCGACAGAATCCAGCAGGACATCGTTGCCGCCATGAAGGCCAAAGACGAGCCCCGGCTCTCGGCTTTGCGCATGGTCAAGGCTGCGCTGCAGAATCGGAAAGTCGAAAAGATGGCGCCGCTCGATGAAAAGGAATCCCAAGCCGTTCTGAACACCCTGATCAAGCAGCGCAAGGAAGCGGTCGAACAATTCACCAAGGGCGGACGTCAGGAAATGGCCGACAAAGAGGCCGCCGAGATTACCCTCATCGAATCCTACCTGCCCAAAGCCGCGACCGAAGCGGAAGTCGCTGCCGGAGTCCGCGCCGTAATCGCAGAAATGAATTCTCCCACCATGAAGGATATGGGCTCGGTGATGAAGAACGCTATGGCCCGCTTCCAGGGTGCCGATATGCGCGTCGACGGCAAAATGGTGAGCGAGATCGTTAAGCGCGAATTATCGGGAAAATGATTTCAGTCCACTAGACTCGGCGGCCGATTTACTCACTCCATCTGCGGAACAGCAACGCGCCGTTCGTCCCGCCAAAGCCGAAGGAGTTGGACATCGCGTATTCGATTTGCGCGGAGCGCGAGTGGTTGGGGACAAGATCCATCCCCACAGTATCAGGATCGGGGTTTTCCAGATTGATGGTGGGCGGCAGCTTTTGATCGCGCAGGGCCAGCACGGTAATGCCGGCTTCTAACCCTCCGGCGCCGCCGAGTAGATGGCCGGTCATCGATTTGGTCGAGCTAACGGCAAGTTTGTGCTCGCCGAAAAAGTTGCGAATCGCGTGCGCCTCCAGCGTGTCGCCGATCGGCGTGGAAGTGCCGTGGGCGTTGACGTATCCGACAACGTTGGGCGAGACTCCAGCATCGCGCACGGCGTTGCGCATGACGCGGAATCCGCCTTCATGCTCGGGTGCGGGCTGCGTAATGTGGTAGGCGTCGCCTGACATTCCATATCCTGCGACTTCGGCGAAGATGGGTGCGCCGCGGCGGCGGGCGTGCTCGAGTTCTTCCAGAATCATGATTCCCGCGCCTTCTCCGATGACAAAACCGTCGCGGGCCTGGTCCCAGGGCCGGCTGGCTTTTTCCGGTTCGTCATTGCGTGTGGAAAGCGCGCGCATGGCGGCGAACCCACCCACGCCCATGGGCGTAATCGCGGCTTCCGATCCGCCGGCAATCATGACATCGGCATCATTATGCTGAATGATGCGGAACGAATCGCCAATGGAATGTGCGCTGGTTGTGCAGGCAGTCGCCGTAGCTTCGTTCGGCCCCTTGGCGCCGTAGCGCATCGAGACCTGCCCCGCGGCCAGATTGATGATCGCCGACGGAATGAAGAAGGGAGAAATCTTGCGCGGACCGCCCTCGATCAACGCCGAATGTTCGCGCTCGATAATGTCGAATCCGCCGATCCCTGAGCCGATGTGCACGCCCACGCGTTCATCGTTTTCGGGAGTGATCTTGAGACCGGAAGTTTTCAGCGCTTCATCCGAGGCGGCGATGGCGAGATGGATGAAGCGCGCCATCTTCTTGACTTCTTTTTTTTCAATGTAATTCAGGGGGTCGAAGTTCTTGACCTCGGCGCCAATCTGGCAGGCGAAATTCGAAACGTCAAAGCCGGTAATGCGCTTCACGCCCGACTGCCCGGCCAGCAGCGCCTTCCAGACTTCTTCGGTGGAATTACCTACGCCACAGATCAGGCCGAGGCCTGTGACTACGACCCTGCGCGCCAAATTATTTTCCCGCCTTGGCGTGCTTGCCGATGTAGTCGACGGCGTCCTGAACGGTGCGGATCTTTTCCGCGTCCTCGTCGGGAATTTCAATGTCGAAGGCCTCTTCGAAGGCCATTACCAGTTCGACGGTGTCAAGCGAATCGGCCCCGAGATCGTCAACAAACGAAGCACTCGATGTCACTTCGCCCTCATCCACTCCCAACTGCTCCACGATAATCTGTTTCACTTTTTCGTCTACGGCTGCCATGGGTCTCCTCGCTTACGTGTCTTAGATTTGAATTTGATAGTTCGGTTGCGCGACGGCGCGTCTATGACCCGCTCTCGACTTTTTCCATTGCAGATTCCATTTCACTCCGAATCTGGCCCGGTGCTCGTCACACATTGCGACTACCAAATGCGGCGAACGGTTAGTGTAATAGTCCCGCCGAATCACTGTAAAGGAATGCCTTGGCCAGTTCCGGTAGAGCTGCAGTCTCTGCGGGGTCGCACTCCAGAATCCTAAAGGCTCGGTGTTCGCGGGGTCAAACCGCTGGCGAGTTATGATGATGCGTTCCTGGTGAAGCGGGGGAGGATGCGGGGCTAAAAGCAAGAATCGTATGCCGAGGAAATCTTCAGTCATCTCGCTGCCTTCAAATACGAGCCGGCGGCTTCGACCGCTGGGGGTTTCATCAGTCCGAACAAGGATCCTATGCGAGCCGTCGTACAGCGCGTGAGCCGGGCGAAGGTGACGGTCAATGGATCGATCGCCGGCGAAATCGGGCGCGGGCTGCTGGTGGTGCTCGGCGTGGGACGTGAAGACGGCGAAGCCGATGCGATCTATCTCGCCGAGAAAATCGCAGGCTTGCGGATTTTTGAAGATGATGACGGCAAGATGAATCGCAGCTTGGTCGATGTCGGCGGCAGCGTCCTGGCCGTTTCGCAATTCACCCTGTTCGGAGATGTGCGGAGAGGAAAGCGTCCGTCGTTTGACGCGGCGGCGCCGCCGGAAATGGCAAGAACGCTCTATGAATCTTTCGTCGGCCGCATTCGAGCCGCCGGCCTGACCTGCGAAACCGGACGCTTCCAGGAAATGATGCAGGTTGAGCTGGTGAATGAAGGACCGGTTACGATTCTGCTGGATTCCAAGAAAGAGTTCTGAGTCTCAAATTCCAGTGCTTACTGCGTTTGCAGAATAATATCGGCGACGCGGGCGGCTTCGACCGCCGGCCTGACATCGTGCGTGCGGATGATGTGCGCGCCGTTCAGGATCAGGGCAACCTCCGCTGCCAGCGTTCCGTAAAGACGCGCTTCGACCGCGGCATCCCTCCCGTCATGGGCCAGCATTCGTCCGATCATCGATTTGCGTGAAACGCCTGCCAGCAGCGGGAATCCGAGCTTGCCGAGTTCGTCGAAGTGAGCCAGCAGCGGATAGTTCTCTTCTAACCGTTTGCCGAAGCCGAATCCGGGATCGAGAACGATTCCGTTGCGGCCCAGACCGGCGTCCATGGCGGTCTGAGACCATTCCTTCAATTCGCCTTTGACCATCTGTACAACATCTTCG
This sequence comes from Candidatus Sulfotelmatobacter sp., assembly GCA_030039195.1. Lineage (GTDB taxonomy): Bacteria > Acidobacteriota > Terriglobia > Terriglobales > Acidobacteriaceae > Sulfotelmatobacter. Next base: position 1,042 of record JASHQK010000011.1, on the reverse strand, counting down.
GGTGGAGGCAGCGTGCGCCATTCGTCAGGACGTCCCCGCATGTGCATGAGTACCGCGCCGCATTTCAGGCCGGCCAGAGTCTTCAGCATCTGCGGATCCCAGCGAAATCCGCTGATGTCGTTCACGACTTCCGCACCGGATTCTACCGCGGCGCGAGCCACTGCCGATCGGTACGTGTCAACGGAAACAATGGCGGAGGGAATCGCTCTTTTCAGTTCGGTGATCGCGGGAATCACCCGATTGAGTTCTTCTTGTTCGCTGACCGAGGCAGTGGCCGGCGAGCCCATGCCGCGCGCATGGACTTCGCGCGGAAGTGCGACCTTCGCGCCCGGGCGAGTCGATTCGCCGCCCATATCGATGATGTCGGCGCCCTCCTGCAGCAGTCGCTCTGCATGCTCGACCGCTTTTGCGCGGTCGAAGTACAAACCGCCGTCGGAGAAAGAGTCTGGCGTTACGTTGACCACACCCATAATCAACGTGCGTCGGCCGAGTTCCAGACTGCGCGTGCCGAGATTCCACTGGAAGACCGATCGCATGAATGGGATCCTAAGATGAAGCTTACGGCTCTTCGACGATCCACTTCGTCATCAGATAGCGGCGGTGGTCTTCAAAGCCGAGCCGGCGATAGAGTTCAATCGCCGGGTTGCCGTGATTCACTTCCAGGTGAACGACGGTCACACCGAGCTGCCTGGCCTCGTGCGCGAGGAATTCGAGAGCCCGACTTCCAACGCCCTTGCCGCAGCATAAGGTTATCGCGTGCGCTGTCTGCCGTCACCTCCGCCGAGCGGCGGTTTTGCCTCGGCCAGGAGCTTGCGCTGCCGCGGGTCCGGTTCCGGTGGGAGGCTTGCGAATGCCTTCAAGTAGTTCCTTCAGAACCGTCGCATCGTTCTGGCGTTCATTTTTGGAAGCAAACAGCAGCGTTAGCCGTTTTCTCTTGTGCGCCAGCTGATACATTCTTTCGAGCGCCGCTCCAGCCTGCGGCTGCGAAAGTTCTTTCAGATATTTTGATCGAAAACTTGCCCACTCTGCCGGTCGCGCGTGA
>JASHQK010000192.1 GCA_030039195.1 Candidatus Sulfotelmatobacter sp. | reverse complement strand
TGTTGCTCCGGTGACCAAGACCCATGTCGTCTTGCGTGTATGATTTTCACTTCAACTAAGGAGGGAATGGATGCCGCTAACCTTGACGTGGCACGAGATCGGGCTGAGATTAGCACTGTCGGTCATAGCTGGAGCGCTGATTGGTCTGGATCGCGGAGAGCGCGGCCGTCCGGCTGGTCTGCGCACGACCCTATTAGTCTGTCTGGCAGCAGCGGTTGCCATGATCCAAGCCAACCTGCTGCTGGGCACTACGGGAAAGAGCGGAGACTCCTTCATCACCCTGGATCTGATGCGGCTCCCACTCGGCATTTTGACGGGCATGGGGTTCATTGGTGGCGGCGCCATCCTCCGGCGCGATGGCCTCGTTCTCGGTGTCACCACTGCAGCCACCCTGTGGTTTGTGACCGTCATGGGCCTGTGTTTCGGAGGCGGGCAGATCAAGCTAGGGATCGCTGCTCTTGCGTTGGGCATGATGGTGCTCGAAGGTCTCCGTTGGGTCGACTACCGAATGAAACAGGAACAGCACGGAATTCTGCATTTAACCACCGAGCGCAACGAACCCACGCAGGAAGCAATTCGAGACGCCGTCCAGCAGGCGGGATACAAGATTATTGGTCTTTCCTCGGTGGCCTGCGACAACCAAAAGCGTGAGCTCGAATTCACTGTGCAATGGCGGTCGGCACTGCACAATGCCGACGTGCCGCCATTCCTCAGCGATCTAACAGGTGACCCGCACGTGGCGATGGCTTTGTGGAAGGTCTCTTAGGGACAGAAAGACCACAATTGCCCCAAGTATTCGCGCAAACGCCATGAGTTAGATCGCGTCGACATTCGAGAAGGTGGACTCGAAGCAGAGCGGAGCGAATGGACCCTTCGAGCCCACCCGCTCCGCTGCGGCCGTGGAACTAGTTGATTGTCCAGTTCTGGTTGGCCGACCCATCGCAAACTTGAAGGGTCAGTTGCACATTTAAGCCGCCTCTCCGGTCAAGGCAAAGGCCGCTGGCTGGGTTATAGATTTCACCCGGCAGGTTTTTCGGGTTCCGAATCTCCCACTGCTGGCCGCCACTGTTGTTGCAGGTGAACAGGTCGATCTTCGCTCCGACATCGGTCGAGTCTCCAGCCACATCGAGGCACTTATTCCCCGAGGCCGACGATCCAAGACCAATGAACTGGCCGTCGATCCAGTTCCACTGGTTGTTGAAGTCGGCGGAGCAATAGTAAGGGACCACCTTCGTTTCGTTGGTCGACACGTCGCCAAAGACGTTCACACAGAGAATGGGCAATCCCGATTCTGACTGAATTACCATGGCGTGGGCCGGAAGCCGGCTGGTAACCAGCATGCCGAGTGTTAGTGCGGCCAGAACTGCCAGCCGGACGAGTCTATGGTGCGAGTTGATAGCTGTCGGTATCCCCTGTTCTGACGCGAACGCCGATAGCCGGTTTTGGCTCTTGTTACTTGTAGTGTTCATTATCCTTCTCCTTAGTTATTTTGTCGGGGAAACTTGTACCTAGTCTTGAGACTTGCATTACGTACTTCTTCGTTCATTTCTCAGGATAGCGATCCGACATGCTAGAGCTGCCACAGCCTTCCCCCTCCATGCCATCCCAATGAACCGCCTCTGTATAGATAAGCGGAAATCGCAGACAAACTGCCTCATTAGGACCAGACAACCACCCAGGAATTGTCCGACAGGAAGTGCCGAGTTCCATGCGACGCAGGTGGATAAGAGAGGTTTATTTGGCAAATCGCCACAGACCAACCCGGAGGAGGAATACGAGAATCAGTGGTGGCTCAATTTGGATTTCTCGCTCTCGGTGGTGCGTCATCCCGAAGGGCCGCGTTTCCACCAGCGGGCCGAGAGCCTGCCCTGAGCGAACTCCGAGCTCGTGGCGAGGGGGAGTCGAACGGAGGTCTCGCGTGGACTGAAAACGCAGCCGCTCCGCGCCAGATCCCTCGCTCCGCCTGAAAACCGGCTGCGCTCGGATCACGCCACCGCGGAAAAAGAGAGCATCAGATTTCAAATTGAGCCAGTACTCGAGAGTCAGGGCCGTTGACGCGACTTTGGGGTATGATGAAGTCTCTTCTTAGCGGCCCGGCCGCGTCCGCCATTGTTCCCAGGTTTTTCATTTGTGGGAGTACTGCGTTGTCCGAACCTTCAGTCCATCCCGTGACCCAGCTCTTGATCCGTTGGAACCAGGGCGACGAACAAGCGCTGCATGATTTAGTCCCGATCGTGTACCAGGAATTACGTCGACTGGCGCACTACCACTTGCAGTCAGAACGGCCGGAACACACGCTGCAGTCTACCGCGATCGTCCACGAGGCATACGTTCGCCTGGTAGGGGGCCAGCCTGTCAAAGTGCTGAATCGGACTCACTTTTTCGCGTTGGCATCAAGGCTCATGCGGCAAATTCTGGTCGACTATGCACGCAACCGAAATGCGGCCAAGCGGGATGGCGGCTGCAAAGTGAGCCTGAGCGACGGGCTGGAAGTCCCGATCATCGTTGACGAAGATCTGCTCGCGCTCGATCGCGCTCTCAACGAACTGGCGTGCATGGATGAGCGGCAAGCGAAAATTGTGGAGATGAAATTCTTCGGCGGCTTGTCCTCCAGCGCGGCCGCCTCAGAGTTGGGTGTGTCGCGAGCTACCGTGGATCGCGAGTGGGCGGTAGCGCGGCTCTGGTTGCATCGCCATATACGCACCTCGGCAAAGCCATGACTTCTGAACAATGGCAACAGATGAAGGAGCTGCTGGCGCAGGCTCTGCAGCTTCCCTCAAAGGAGCGTCGCGCTTTCCTCGATCAAGCCTGCGGAGTCGATCATGCGCTGCGGTGTGAGATCGATGCTCTCTTGGCGGAAGAGGAGGTTGTCGCGTCGCATTTTCTTCAATCCCCGCCTCGCGTGGATAACTTCGGAAATATTGTTGATGGCACCGGTGATACGGTCGGGGTCCTGTGCTCCGGCCAGGTCTTTGCCGATCGCTTCCACCTGATTCGCAAACTCGGGGAAGGCGGCATGGGACAGGTCTGGCTTGCCGAGCAGACATCTCCCGTACGCCGGGGAGTTGCGCTCAAACTCATCAAGGCAGGAATGTACGACGGATCAATCGTGAAACGCTTCGAGGCCGAGCGCCAGTCCCTCGCCATAATGGATCATCCCGCCATTGCCAAGGTGTTTGACGCCGGAGCCACGCCGCAGGGCCAGCCCTATTTTGTGATGGAGTATGTTCCCGGACCGCCCATCACCGAATACTGCGACCAGAGAAAACTGAAAATCGATGACAGGCTTGAGTTGTTCATCCAGGCCTGCGAAGGCGTGCAGCACGCGCATCAGAAAGCAATTATTCATCGTGATCTGAAGCCGGCGAACATTCTCGTAGTGGAGGTCGATGGCAAGCCCGTACCACGCGTTATCGACTTCGGCCTGGCCAAGGCAATCACTCAGCCATCTAACGGCGAGACTCTCTATACCCAGCTTGGACATTTCGTCGGAACTCCCGGATACATGAGTCCGGAACAAGCCGACCCCAACGTGAAAGACATTGACACTCGCACGGATGTCTACTCGCTCGGGGCCGTGCTCTACGTTTTGCTGGCCGGAGCGCAGCCATTCGAGAATAAGACTGGGGCAAAATTGCCGCTCGACGAACTGCTTAGAAAATTGCGCGAGGAGGAACCACCGAGTCCAAGCGCAAGAGTCAGTGCTGATCGAGATACATCAAGAGCGACTGCGGAGGCGCGTGGCACGGCCCCGAAACAGTTGGCAAACCTACTGCGCGGCGATCTCGACTGGATCACCATGAAGGCTCTTGAGAAGGATCGTAACCGCCGTTACGCCACGCCTCTGGAGTTGGCCGCCGACTTACGACGATATTTGAACCACGAGACCATCGTTGCTCGTCCGGCGAGTACTGGCTACCGGCTGCGCAAGTACGTCCAACGACACCAGGCACTGGTTGCGGGAGTGGCAACGGTTGTTTTGGTGTTGGTGGCAGGCGTAGCCGTGAGTACATTTGAGGCGATCCGAGCCAGGCAGGCTCGCCAAGCGGCGCTACACGACCGCGACCTCGCTGAGCGGCGCTTCAACGACGTGCATAATTTGGCGCGAAATGTGATCTTCAAGCTGCAGAACCAACTCGCGGCGATCCCCGGCACGACGCAGGTTCGGAAGGATCTGGTGGCAGTTGCAATCAACTACCTCGATGCCCTGGCAAAAGACGCAGCCGCCAATAGAGCCCTGCAAGGGGAGTTAGCGGTTGCGTATCTTCAAGTCGGTGAGATTCAAGGTGGTTCCGGGACCGCAAACCTTGGCGACTTGGCGGCCGCGGTGGAGAGCTACTCGAAAGCCGAACGGCTCGCGCGGGCCCTGGTTGCGCAATACCCCTCCAGCCGGGCAAAGGGGGTACTGATAGACGCCCTGACCGCACAAGCCGCCGCCGCCAAGGCAGCCAACCAGCCTGACACCGCGAGTGCCAAGGCGACGGAAGCTCTCGCGATTGCTCGCGAAGGTGTCCGGTCCGATCCCGCAAGCCAAGACGCGCAGTTTCAGCTCGGCGCTGCGCTGCAGTCCGCCGCTCTTTATAGCGGCGTAAAGGACCCTATCCCTTACCTTGAGGAACAAGTATCCGTGTTCGAACGGATGCAGGCCCACGATCCGGGCAATGAGGCCTGGCACCGGGATGCTGCTCTCGCTCATAAGTACGTTGCGGGATTTTTGCTCAGCAGCGGGGATCTGGATCGCGCCTTCGAGCATCTGAAGCGCGCCGAAGAACTGGATGGAATCGCCCTTCGCGCAGCTCCGAATAATGCGGAACGCAAAATGGATCTGGCCATCGATCAGAGCCAGTGGGGCGAGTACTACGAGGGCAAGAAGGATTTTGCGAAAGCAATCCAGTACACGCAAGCGTCCTTGGCAATCCGGCGTGAGCTTGCCTCTGCCGATCCACAGAACGCCTGGGCGCAAGAAAAGCTTTCCTACATTCTGACCCGACTGGGAAACCTGCAGCTGCATGTGTCCGCGAGCGATGCTTTGGCGAGCTACAAGGAAGCGAGCTCGATTGCGGGAAAACTCCAGACCGAGTCCCTGCGGGCAGAACGATTGGCATTTTCGACTTCGGGCATGGGCACCGCGTATCGAAAGCTCGGCGATGTCCAACGCTCCTGTGCCGCCTATGCCGAATCGCTGAAGCTCTATCGGGAGGTCTTAAAGTCCTCTCTCGGCTACGCCGCCTGGGCGGAGGCAACCGAAAAAGCTTACTCCAGTTGCCGAGGCTCCAGTCGATGACTCGGCATTTGTAGTCACGTTAAATCCATGACCAGTGTATGTATATCGGCTCTTATCGTGCTCCTGTGCCTGGGCACGCGAAATTCGAGAGACCATGAATAAGACAGAAAGTCGCCATTTAGGAATACAAAGGAGTGTAACTCTTATGAACGATTCCGCTCAGAAGCTCTGCCGGGGATTCTGAGCGTTATCCGGATTTAACGACAGTTGTCGCGGGGCTATAATGCGCGGTGTTATGCTGCTTGGGCGAAAATGGTCCCCCTGTCTATTCGTCCTTGCCGGGATCTGCCTCGTCCCATCGCTCTCCGCGGTTATCTTCGAGGGACGAGAATGGCACGG
>JASHQK010000191.1 GCA_030039195.1 Candidatus Sulfotelmatobacter sp. | reverse complement strand
GTTCGACTCCCTCCGGGGTCGCCATGATCAGACCCTAGCCTATTCCCCTCAAGTGGAAACTGCGGACGCCTCACGATGCAGCCCAGCCGCGGAGCGGCAGAAAATGAAAGCCCGGCACGGCAGTGCCGGGAAGGCTAAAGTGGAATAAACCGAGTCCGCTTCAGCGGACGGCAGAATTTCATAACAGACCGAGATGGTTGTCTTTAAATCGGTGTTCCCATCGCGAAGTCCCAAAATCCAGTACAATTTCTTCTCCGCATGCGTAGCATTTTCCATTTTCGGCGATCGTCGTCGCCACTGGGGCCGCTCGAGGAGCGTCTGCTGGAAGCGCTGTGGCAGCGCGGGACGCCGCTGACCGTCCGCGAACTGATTGAGCAAGACTGCCAAGACCTCGCTTACACGACGGTGATGACCACGCTCGACCGGCTCTTCAAGAAGAATCTGCTCAGCCGCGAAGCAGACGGCCGCGCGTTCCGCTATGCTCCGCGGTTTACGCGCGAAGAGCTGCATCAGCAGGCGGTCAGCGAGAGCTTGCGGCAGGCATTGGACGCGAGCCCGACGCCATCTTTGCCGCTTTCCCATCTTGTGGAAGCGTTGAGCGAGCGTGACGCGCAGCTGCTGGATCAGCTGGAGGAATTGGTCGAGGCCAAGCGGCGTCAATTGCGCGCCGGCCCTTCGCGCGCTTCGAACTCGGCTTTGGGCTCAGCCAGGAACGGTAGAAAGGACAAAATCTGATGTTCGCAGTGCGGGGCACTATTATTTCGCTCGCGGTGTTCGCGATCGCGTACTGCGCGGCGTCGCTTGCGGTGCTGGTCACGTGGAAAAATGTGTGGCCCCGCGGGCAGCGACGCTCGGCTCGCCGGCGCGCCGACGCATTGTTCTTTTTGCGTCTATTCCCACTAGTGTCTGCGATTCTGGTCACAGCCGTGTTTGCGGTCCCGTCTTTCGTGATTCTCGAACCGCGCGCCATCGAGGAACGCATGGGCATTGTTCCTGTCGCCCTTGCTCTCGTTGGACTGGCTCTTGCAGGCTTGGGACTTGCCAAGTCGCTGGCCGCTCTCCGTGGCTCGTGCCGCAGGATTTCCGAATGGACGCGTGGCGCCGAGAAACTGGAAACGGATTCGCCGGTTGCCGTGTTGCGAGTTTCAGCTACCGCGCCTGCAATGACGGCAGTGGGTATCGTGCGGCCAAAAGTCTTTTTGTCGGATGCGACGCGGACTCTGCTCAACCCGAGTGAATTGCAGACCGCGTTGAATCACGAGTTGGCGCATGTGCGGCGGCAGGACAATTTGCGAAAACTTCTTTTGCACTTCGCGGTGTTTCCCGGCATGAGCGGGCTGGAAGCCGCGTGGCTGGAAGCGACGGAAATGGCCGCGGACGATGCTGCTGTCTCGAATAGCAGCGAAGCTGTGGAGTTGGCCTCCGCCCTGATCAAGATGTCGCGGTGTGTCCCGCTCGCCCCGCCCCCCGGGTTGACTGCCGCTCTTGTGCACAGCCCGGCGTCGTTGGTCGACGCTCGCGTGAAGCGATTGGTCGCGTGGAACGAAGAAACGCGAACGAAACGAAACCAATATTCAATCTGGCGCGTGGTATGTGCGGCGTTGGCAACGACTACCGTGCTGGTCTTAACCTACGGCGGGTTGCTCGTTCGCGTGCATATGGCGACGGAGTGGCTCTTGCGGTAACGCCTCCTGCAAAACACAGGTCCTTCCTCAGTCAAAACGCGACGTGGAAATCAGAACGTTACGCGGACCCCCAGCTGGGCCGCGAATGGAATTCCTACCGTAGTTCCTGGGCCGAAGAAGTCTCCTAGGGCCCCCTCCGGAATTTCGAGCTGCTTCAGGCTTGTGACGGGAACCGCGTTCGCCGTGGTGCAGTTGCCGACGGCAGCCCCCGGACAAATCGCGCTGACAATTGTCTGCCCGTGCTGATTGGGAGCGGTGCTCGGAACCGGCAGTTGCACTACGTTGACGGCATAGTTCGCACCGGGATTGTTGCGGTTGAAGATGTTGAAGAACTCGGCGAAGGGATAGACCTCCCATCGTTCATTGATCTTGATGGGACGCGAGACGCGCAGGTCAGACTGGATATAAGGCGTGCCGCGGAATTCGTCGAGGCTGGTGTACGCGGGATTCGCCTGGCCGCTGAGCTGAACCCAGATTCGCCCCGTGTTGTCGGCGTTGGTGATGGTGATAGGACGAGCGCTCTCCACTTGATTGACGGTGGTCAGCTCGATTCCGCCCGGAACGTGGATAGTGCCGGCCAACACGAACCGGTGCCGCACATCTTCTCCCGATGGGCCGTAATCGCCTGGTCCAAAGGCATCGAGCGCGCCCGCGTTGGGATATCCGTAAGGAACCTGGCAGACGCCATCGACGTAGTCGAACAATTCACCGAGCAGACATCCCCAGGTCTGCGCCTTCGAAAACTGGTAATTCGCGACAAGATCGAAGCGCTTGACGTTGGTTTGCATGTGCAGCATGAGCGCGTTGTAGCTCGAACGATTGTCGGATTCGAACACGTTGACATTGGGTACAACGGATTGCTGATCGGCAACGTCGCTCGTCGGAATCAGTGGAGTGAAAAGGTCGGCGCCGCTCGTGTACGGGAAGGCGCGGTACCCGTGATTGCCCTGCTCGTGCACGTAATCGGCGCTGGCCAGCCAGTGATCGTTGAAGGCATGCTGCACGCCACCGGTGGTGTGAATGGCATAAGGAGTCTTGTAGGGCGAGCCAACCAGATTGCCGACGGCGCCTGCTCCGCCAGCCAAGCATCCTGCACCGCTTAGCGTATAAGCGCCCGGCCCGCCGGTCAGGCCGCAGGTCCCGGTAGTGAAGTTTGTGTTGTTGACGCCCTGAAATGCCGTTCCCCATCCGTTCTGCGCCAGATCGTCGTAGAACATGCCGAAACCGGCTCGCAGCACGGTTTTTCCGCCGTTGCCGGGAGAGTAGGCGATACCGAGCCGAGGAGCGATCTGCTTGCGGTAATCGTGCGGGAGCGCGGGCACAATTGGAATCTGCAATGCTTGCAGCGTGATGTAGGCGGCGTTATCGGCTTCATTTCGCCCGGAACCAATGAATAATCCCCACGTTGTCTGATAGCGCAATCCATAGTTCACCGTGAGCTGATGCGAAACGCGCCAGGAATCCTCGGCATAGAAAGCGAGGCGCTGGACATTCTGCGAGAAGCTGCCATCGCTGGCGGGAGTGTACGTGCAAGTGGAACCATCGGAGGCGGTGAAGCCGATACATTGCGGAGTGAACGTTCCAAAGACGCCGGGATTTTGCAGGTAATAAGTGGGATCGTTCATGTACTTGGCCAGCGTCTCGGCGGTAGATGCGAAGGCTCCGCTCAGCACCGGTTCGTGAATCAGATCGACGCCGAATTTGATCGAGTGATCGCCAGTCGCATGGGTCAGGTCGTATCGGATTTGATATCTCTCCTGATTGCGCAAGTCGGGAAAAAGAGTGATGGGAGTGGCGAACTGGTTGTCGCCAAAAGTCTCGAAGCCAGAGATGGTCAGAGCTGTGGAGCTGAAAGGAAAGGCCAGAGCGAAACCAAGATTCGAGTTGCGCGTCTGCGTAAGGTGCAACAAGCTGGCGTCGAAGACCAGATTACCCAGCCAGGTTGCATTGAACCCGTAGCTGTTGCTGAGAGCCGCGTTCCAGTAATTATTGTGCGTGAGCAGGCCGGTCGAGGGCAGCGTTCCTTGTTCCACCAAGGCGTTATGTGTGGTGTAACTGTCTTCCGAGGTGCGCAGGAACCAGTTCGATCTCGGCGACTGCGCCCAATCAAATCGCACCGACCCGAGATAGTCACGAAATGGAATCGGAACCGTTGGCGGAACAGCGATCGAAGGAACTCCGATGATCAATCCCTGCGACGCTAACTGCGCCAGCGCGTCGAACTGCGTCACGCTCGCCGGACTGTACGCGATGCTGGCATCTTCGTGGACATTCTCAAAGGAAGTGAAGAACCAGGCCCTGTCCCTGGCGATGGGACCGCCGAGCGTCGCAACGTAATTCTGCCGTGAAAACGGCTGCTTGGGATTGTGCACGCAAGTTCCATCAGTGCACGTCTCTGCAGGATTCTCGATCGGGAAGCGCGCGTTCAGATCGGCGGCACGTTCAAAGAAAGCAGCGCTACCGTGCCAGTCGTTTGTTCCGCGTTTGGTGGTGATTACGACCGATCCGGCTGTGGTCCAGCCGGTATCGGCGTCTTCGTTGGATGTGCGCACGGCAAATTCCTGGATCCCATCCGGCGAAAAATTTTGCAGGAAGCCGCCAATCCAATCGTCGGAATTTTCCGCGCCGTCGACCGAGAGTTCGTTGTTGAGTCCGGAGCTTCCTCCGGTCGAGACCGCCGTGATTCGAGCTTTGGTGGGATCGGAGGGCTCAACCGGTTCGGTGCCGGGCACAAGGTAGGCGATGTTGGCAAAACTGCGCGCGGGCAGCGGCATGCTTTCCAGATCCCGGCTGCCGACCACGCCTCCGCGCACGGCGCTGGCCAGATCGATTGGCTCTGTCGTGATCGACGACCCTTCGCTCTGGACCGTGACTTGTTCCGACGCGCTGGCCGGTTTCAGCGTGACGCTGATTTCGCGCACGGAACTGACCGCAATGGTGACATCCGCCGCGGCGTTCGCGAATCCCGCGGCGCTGACGGTGATTTCATAGGTACCGGGATTGAGGTCATCGATGCGAAATTCTCCTCGATCTTCGGTGCCGGCCCGCCGTTCCAGCGAGGAGCCCGCGGAGTGCAAAACAATCGCCGCCCTCGGGATTCTCGCGCCGCTCGGGTCTTCCACCGTGCCACGCAGGGAGCCGCGCGGGTTTTGTGCGTGGAGAAAACAAGAGAAGATTAGGACGCAAGCAAGCGCAGCAATATTTCGCAATGGAGCGCGCAAGGGTAGTTGCCGCCTGAGAGAGTTTTGTTGGTCCGAAGAGCAGCGTAAATGGCGCAGGGCAGTACTACCAGCAGTCGTAGGAGCGCCGCGGATTGGCCTCCTGACGGGAGAGTTCTTCAGCGTCGCGAAACTAATCCGACCAGGGTCCCGGTTTGCGGTCCCAGCGGTGTTTTTTCAATTCGGCGAGTAAGTTTTTGTCGAGCGGCCCGGCATCGCTGGCGGCTATGTTCTGGCGAACGTGTTCGAGCTCGCGCATGCCGGCGATCGTGGTACTCACCGCCGGATGCGACAAGATGAAACGCATCGCCATTTTCGGCAATGTCATTTTCGCGGGCAGAATTTTCTTGAGCTTTTCGACGCGTTCGATCGTCTGGGCAAGATTCTCCGGGCCGAAATATCCCGAGCGCCAGTCACTTTTCGGAAAGCGCGTCTTGAGCGTCATCTTGCCACTCAAACTGCCTTCGTCGAGAGGGACGCGGGCGATCACGCCGATGTTGAGTTCCTGGCAAGCCGGGAAAAGCTCGTCTTCCGGCGCCTGGTCAAAAATGTTGTAGATGACTTGCACCACGTCGACCAACCCCGTGCGCATCGCTTTGATGCCGTTCCAAGGTTCCCAGCGGTTGAGGCTGAGGCCGAAGTAACGGATCCAGCCGCCGTCTTTGAGCTTCTCGACCGTGGAGCGAAAATCCGGCTCATCCGTCCAACCGTCGTCCCACACGTGGAATTGCAGAACGTCGATCGTGTCGACGCGCAGCTTCTTGCGGATCAGGTCGGCATACTTGAAGACATGCTCGGATGAAAATACATCGCGATATTTGTAAGACGGCAGCGCGGGCCAGCGATCGTTGGCGGGCGGAATTTTCGATGCCGCATAAATGCGTTTCCCGGAGTTGCCCTTCATGATCTTGCCGAGCAGCCCATCGCTTTTGCCGTTGCCGTAGGCCCAGGCCGTATCGAAGAAATTGCAGCCAAGCTCCACGGCAAGTTGCAGCGCGGAAAGAGACTCTTTGTCACTGGACCCGCTCCATCCGCTCATGCCCCACAATCCGTGAGCCATTTCGCTGACTTCAAATCCAGTACGGCCAAGCTTGCGGTATTTCATGATGGCGTCCTTAGTTTTGGCGATGTGAAAAAAATACTTCGAGAGCAACCGCTAAGAATAAACCCAGAGGCAAAGCGAGCACAGCACCAATGCCGCCTGGCCGTGTCCTTTAACCGCAAAGCGCAAACGAAGCTGCAGCCAAAAAAACCGTGTTTTTTTGTCCTTCGTGTTACTTCGTGTCCTTGGTGGTTTATTGAGTTCAGGACGCACCTACCGCTTCCAACGCGCCGAGTGTTTCAGAGACCGGTGGGAGCTCGCAACGGGTAACCGCGCGCTCAGCTTTTTCGATAACAGAGATTCAAATTTCTGCATCAATTTCCTTGCGTGGAGTGTTTCAATAGAAACAGGTCATAGATGGAGGGCCATCGCAATGAAACCGGATTATCCTTTTTGCCCGGGGAAGAGCGAGAAAGAAGACGAACTCACCGCACCAACGTCCCGGTTTATCGATGAGAAGATTTCCGATGAGTCGGGAACGGAAACCACTTCCGATAGCGCCATGAAACCGGCGGGTCTCATTAATCCCTTCTGGAATTAATCTCCTCGTGGCGCCGATCGTCGCGCACCTTCCTGCGATAATCGGCGCTGATTTTTCCCAACTCCCCCGCGTTGCAGCCGACACGAATTTCTCGCCACGGAGGCACGCAGCCCACAGAGGCCACAAGGAACAACAGTGCTGACTTCGTCGTCGGTTGGGCCATTCAGCCGTGGGCGACTCAGACGGTCGATACTCCTCAAATGAAGTTCTCGGAATGCCGCGACTATAAGCCCTCCTCCGTGTCTCTGTGCCTCCGTGGTGAAAATTACAACTAGCGCAAGATCGGCAGGCACAGGCACGGCCGGAGCGAGAAATCGAGTTCCGCCATTTTCTCCAGCGCCGGATGCAGCGCCGAATCGCGGCAGGGCTCCAGAGTAATCACGAACGGCAGCGAAGCCTTGTCGAATCCCGGTTTCTGCAGCAGCGCGTCGATGTTGAGACGATGCGCAGCCAGGATTTCGGCCAGGCGAGCCACGATTCCCGGCTGGTCGCGCACATAGAATCGCAGATACCAGGGCGTTTCGAAATCGCTGCTGACGACTGGCGTTGAAACTTGACTGGCCGCGGAACGTTTCTTCCCCGAAAGGCCCTCAGCTACAAACATCAAGTCAGAAACCACAGCGACTGCCGTCGGATCGCCGCCCGCCCCCGCGCCCAGAAATGCCATGTCGCCGCCGTACTGGCCGGAAGTGAGAACCAGATTCAGATTCCGCTGCACCCGGCCGAAAGGCGAATCGAGAGGGACCAGACAAGGCCCAACCTCGGCCAGCAGGCCATCGTTCTTCAAATCGGCGCGCGAAATCTGGCGGATGGTGCAGCCTAACTGAGCCGCATAGTCGAAGTCGATGGCGTCTATGGGACGGATGGTGCGGGCGCGGATCGATTCCGGAACGACGCGGGTGCGCAATCCGGCGAGCGCGAGGATCGCCAGTTTGGCTCGGGCATCGCCGCCGTCCAGATCTTCGGAAGCATCGGCCTCCGCGTATCCGCGAGCCTGCGCCTCTTCCAGCGCCTCGCTGAAGGGAATACGCGCGTGCTCGATGCGGCTCAGAATGTAGTTGCAGGTTCCATTCAGAATTCCGGCAATGCCATGCAACCGGTCTCCACACAAACCGGTGCGAAGGGCGGGAAGCACGGGAACGCCTCCGGCGACGGAAGCACCAAACTCGAGCTGGCATCCCCGGCTGGCGGTCAACTCGAGCAGGTCCGGGCCTTGGCGGGCGATGAGTTGTTTGTTTGCCGTAACCACAGATTTCCCTGCTTCCAGTGCGCTACGAACGATGGGATAAGCGGCATTCAATCCGCCGATCAGCTCGATGATGATATCGACATCCGAATTCAGAATGGATTGCACATCATCGGTCCAAACTACACCTGCGGGAACCCATGGCTGCTTCTTTCGTTCGAAGTTGCGGTTGCAAATGTGCGTGAGATGCAGGTTGGGCTGCGGGTTTTCGCACAAAATCTTGGCGACAGCACGGCCGACTGTTCCGAAGCCGATCAAAGCGACGCGGCAATCCTTGCTGCTCGAAATGTTAGCGCTTACGGCCGGTTTCGATTGCTTCTTTGGCATGGATTCAACGTAACTGGTGCGCCCTGCCGGCGAGATGAATTCCATATGATACGTTGGCTGGCGGTTGTCGTGCACTCAAACAAAGTGGCGCAAGGCGGCGCAAGAGGCAGAGTATGCATCAAAGTTGCTAATATAGTGCCTTCCTGTGCGAGTCGAATGGAGGTGGGAGCCGCGGATAGACGCTTCCCGGGCGGCGATACCCGTCGAGTTGCAGGCCAGGCATAAGCCAGGGCCAATGCCACGACCGAGCGCCAGGAACCGGCAGTTCTATCAGCCAGCATTTATTAGGAGAGTGAATGATTCGAAAGTCTGCGGTGTTCTCTGCGTCCAGTCTCGTTCGTGCGCTGCTGTGTTTCGTGACGATTCTGGCAACGGGCGCTGCCGCATTTGCTCAAACTCCCAATCAACCGAATTCCGATCAGCAGCAGTCCGGTCAGCAAAGTTCCGGCCAACAGAATTCCGGCCAGCAACAGTCGACCCAACAAGGCGAGACGTCGCAATCGGGCAACGAAGAAGCTTCGCCGGAAGAGACAGCCCCCCACCGCAGGACTAAGCCCAAGGAATACAAGAACTGGAACTTCAATGTGGGCGCAGGAGCCGGTGTGACCAGCGGAACCACGTTTAAATTTGTGCGGAACGGCGGAGGGGTATTCGGCGGCGGCGTGGCCCGGAATTACAACAAGTATCTCGGGTTACGACTCGACTTCCAATTCGACGATTTGCCGCTGCGCAACACGGCTCTGCAATTAGCGCAGGCGCCGGCTGCGAACAATCATGCCTATTCGCTCATGCTCGATCCCATCATCAATGTTCCTGTGAATCGGCTTTGGAGCGGCTACGTTGTGTTTGGTGGAAGCTATTTCCATCGCAGCGGGAAGTTGGATTCTTCGACGGCGGTGCCAGGCGCGGCCTGCAATCCTTTCTTCGCCTGGTGGGGGCGATGTTTTGCCGGCAGTTTACCGCTGAATGTGAACTTTCTCCGCGAGAGCCAGAACCAATTCGGGTACGACATTGGAGCCGGCATTGCCCGCAAGGTTTACAACAACGTGGAAATCTACGTCGATTTCCGTGTCGTCCACGGAGATCATAACAACATCACCACCGATGTTCGCCCGATCACCATGGGCGTGCGATGGTGACGCTCTGCGTTCAGATTGTAGATTGTGGATTCCGGAGTGCGGACTTGCTTCATGCTGCAATTCTCTCCCGCGCTTCTAAGATCAGTTTCTCCAATTTGGTTTCTGCAATCTGCGACGGTGAACCTTTCTACTCCGGGTTGGTTCGGTAACTCCAGAAATCCTGATTTGCCTTCTGCAACTGCACGAACGAGCTGGCGGTCGAAGCAGGCGTGTGGGCTTGAGAGTTTGCGGAGCGAATGGCTGCGACCACAAGGTCATGCGCGGGAGCCAGCGAGCAGGCGGGATCCGTGGCGCCGGCATCGCCAGTCAAAAGAAACGCCTGGCAGCGGCATCCGCCGAAATCTTCGGCACGGCGGTCACAAGTGCGGCACGGCTCTGGCATCCAGTCTTCGCCGCGAAAACGGCGGAACGACTGCGAATCCTGCCAGATCCAATGCAAACTTTTCTCACGCACGTTCTCAAATGACAACCCCGGCAAAACTTCCGCGGCGTGGCAGGGAAGAACTTTGCCCGCAGGATTGATGAGCATCAATTTGCGTCCCCACCCGCCCATGCAGGCCTTGGGGAACTTCGCGTAATAATCGGGAACGACTGAATCGATGCGAATTCGCCCGACAAGGCGCTTCTCTGCCTCGGCGACGATGGCAACGGCCTTTTCCACTTGCGCTGGTGTGGGCATAAGAGCTGCACGATTCGAAAGCGCCCAGCCGTAATACTGTGTATGTGCTATCTCGACGCGATCCGGGTTCAGTTGTTCAATGAACGCGATCATCTCGTCGAGGTGATCGAGATTTTGACGATGCACGACCAGGTTCACGGTGAACGCGATCTTGTATCGTCGAATCGCGCGTGAGAGTTCGATCTTGTGAGCATGGGCCTTCGCTCCGGCGATCCAGTTCGCAGCATCTTCGCGCGAATCCTGAAAGCTGATCTGGATGTGATCAAGGCCGCCATTGACGAGGGCTTGCAGACGTTCCTCACTGAGCCCGATGCCGGATGTGATGAGATTGCTGTAGAGTCCGGCCCCGCGGGCAGAGGAAATCAGTTCGGTCAGATCGGCGCGAGCCAACGGCTCGCCGCCAGTGAAGTGTGCGTGCAGCATCCCCAGCTTGCCGGATTGCTCGAAGACGTCCTCCCACTCAGCAGTCGTGAGTTCAGAGTCCGCCGACGCAAGCTGCGTTGGATTTGAGCAGTAGACACAATGCAGCGGGCAGCGATGCGTGATTTCGGCGATCAGCGCGAGGGGATTCGGAAGCATTGAGTAGTTGAGGAATTGAGGAATTGAGAAATTGGATGACTTGGTGTACGCAGGGTCTGAACACGATTTTCAATTACCCAATTACTCAATTTTTCAACTGTAATATCTTCAGTAGTCGACAATCCGTCTTCTCTGCAGCTGCTCCAGAAACACGCTGATGTCGCCACGAATTTTCTCCGGATCGGTTTTGCCGAATTCCTTTTGCAACTCCTGAATGATTTCCCCAAATGTGCGCGTGCCGTCGCAGCGCTCAAGCACCTGCCGTCCGGTGCCTTGCAGCTTGATGGCACCTTCAGGATACAAGATGACGCGATCCTGCTCGGTGCCGCCCCAGCGGCATCCGGTGGCGAGGCGAGGCGTGCTCGTGTCTGATGGCGCAGGCATGGACTAGGACTCCGCGTCTTGCAGGCGAAATGCGCCGGGGGGTGGCCATCCTGGCTGCACGTAGGCGAAGTAGAGCGCGTCGAGCTGCGCCCAGAGAATGTCGCATTTGTCGCGCAGGGCCTGGATGGCGAGTTCCTGCTGGGCCCGAGTCTGAGCGTTCTCGTAAACGTAATTGATGGCGAACTGCGCGTCTTCCGGCGCCTGGGTAAGCCGCGCTTCGAAATAATCCAATCCGCCGGAGAGCCACGGATAGTGCTGCCGCAATTTCTCCATCCGCAACGAAATCAGGTCGCGGGAAAAAAGTTCGGTCAGTGAGGAAGCCACGGCTTCGAGTAGGCTGCGATTGCGGACGATGTTCAGATATTCGTTCACGGCGAAGCGCGTGGCCGGCAGAATGCCCTTTCCGGCGCTGACATCGTCAGCATTCAACCCTGCCGCTTCGGCAAGCTTCAGCCATCGCTTGATCCCGCCTTCGCTGGTTGCGTCTCCGTCGTGATCGACGACGCGCTTGCGCCAGGCGCGTCGGAAAGCCGGATCAGGACCGCGCGAAAGAATAATCGAATCTTTGATCGGAATGATGCTCTGGTAGTAGTAGCGATTCAAAGCCCACGCCTGAAGCTGGCCGCGGCTGAGCGTTCCCTCATGCATCAGCAGGTGAAAGGGATGCTTGTGGTGATACCGTTCTTCTCCGACGGCGCGGAGATGGGCGCTCATTTCGTCGAACGAGAGCAGGCTCGCTGCGGGCAATTCCGATTCTAGAGATCGAATTGCCATCCATCCTCCGCGATTTCCCAGCCTGCTTCGTGCACCTTGCGATATTCAGGACCGGCTTCGTTCAACATCGGGTTTGTGTTGTTGATGTGCACATAGATTCTACGTGGGCGTGCGAGATGCGCCAACTTCTCGAGGCTTCCCGCAGCGGACGAGACCGGAATGTGCCCCATATCCCACGAGGATTGACCTGAGCCTTGCGTGGAAATCAGTTCGTCCGCGCTCCAAAATGTCCCGTCAAACAAAATCACGTCGGCCAAATCGAGCAGCTTCAGCACGTTCTTGTCGATTTGCGGAACGGCCGGCATAAAGGCGAGCCGCTTGCCCGAAGACGATTCCACGATCAGTCCGAGTGACGACTCCAGGGGATGCAGTTGCGAGCGCCGGGGCGCAGAAACGTAGGCGGGAAAGTGCGATCCCAGCGGGATGGCACGGCAACGCAATCCGGAATCTTCTCCCGCGGGACTGAGCAGAGAAAACTGCGCTCCGGGCATGAACTCGATCCAACTTACTTGGTCAGCACCGCGCTGCAGCATGGCGAACATGGAATTGTCTTTGGTGAGAATCCGGCGAACCGACTTTGTGGCATGAACGCGGAGCGGCTGCAATTCGCGCAGAAGCATCAAGCCGAGGACGTGATCAATGTCGGCATTCAGTAGAACGACTCCGGCGATCGGCGAATCGCGCGGACCTTTATCTGGGCGCGCATGCGGATGAAGTTCGGGCGTGGCCTCGATCTGGGCACGCAAGTCGGGAGAAGCTCCCAGCAGGAACCACGAGTGGGAGTCGGCGCTTATGGCGACTTGCGTTTGCGTGCGCGCCTTGCCGCGAAATGTTCCGGCGCGGAGAGACCGGCAGTTGGGGCAGGCGCAATTCCACTGCGGGAATCCTCCGCCGGCAGCAGAGCCGAGAATCTTCACGCGCATGTGAGGGAGTGTACAGGAACAAGCAGAACGCGTACGCTTCTGGCGCTCTATTCTTCAGCCCTCACCCACACTGGCTGCACAACGGAGAGGGTCCACATCCCAGAGCAGGATGTCTTTAGAAAGATTTTCAACGCCGACTTCCCCCTGCATTTCTGTTCCTGCCTTGCCCAGCCAGACGACGCGGAACTGAGCCTTCGATCCCTGATATTGAAGATCGAGTAGCGACCCCGGTTGCAGGTGAACCGTCACGCCTTGCAGCGTGGCGCCGCGGCCGCTGATCGTCCGCAGGCTTGCCGGCTGCGTGAATGGGCGCGACTTGGCATCGACGCCCCAGATCTGCACGGGGAGTTCGACGAATACGCGTGGTTCGCGGCGACGATCCATGGAGACACCTCGAGCGCAGTGGGACTTGTTGTGATCCTAAGGGTCGCTTGCGAGGAATCACAGGTAACCGCGGTCACACGACCGGGGTGACCAGAAGCTGGTGTTCTTACAACGCTATTTCTTGTAGGGCCAGGGGGCGCGAGTAAAGAGGGCACCATCGATCCAGATGGTTTGCCCGCTGATGAACGACGCCGTCGGGCTGGCGAGAAAAACCACGACCGGGGCGATATCGGCGGCGGTGCCGACGCGTCCGAGTGGCGTGAGTTTTGACCAGGTCCCGGCGTAGTCAGGATCTTCCTGGCGCGTCCGTTCGGATTCGATCGATCCCGGGGCGATACAGTTCACGCGAATTCCGTACTGCCCGAGTTCGACGGCGGCCTCTTTCGTGAACATTTCGATTCCACCTTTGCTCGCCGTATAGGCGACAAGCGAGGGGAAAGCGAGCTTGTTGCATCCGGAGCCGAGATTGACGATCGATCCGCCGCCATGGTCTTTCATGTACCGGGCGGCGTGCTGCGTGCAGAGGAAGCATCCTTTCAGATTGGTATCGACAACCAGATCCCATTCCTCTTCGCTGACGTCGAGCAGCGGCTTCCAGGTTTGCACGCC
>JASHQK010000190.1 GCA_030039195.1 Candidatus Sulfotelmatobacter sp. | reverse complement strand
GATGCCGAGTTGCTGCAGTTCTTCGACGGCGGCCTGACAGCGCTCGGCTTTGCGAGCACATAGCACCAGGTTGGCGCCCATTTCAGCGAGACCTTCCGCCATCTGGCGTCCGAGTCCAATCGACCCTCCCGTAATGATGGCAACGCGACCTGTCAGATCAAACAATCGCTTCACGTTCACAGCGGAATCCTGAGTCGTGTCGGCCTCCCTTAACATGAAGTTGTTTCCTTTGTGCAATGCGAACGCTGGTTGCCGAGCAGCGCAGTCGGGAGTGAATGATTCTTGCCAGCACCCGCGGTTTGTGCCTTGAAGAAGTTCAAGATTGCCTCGTTCGCGACCTGGGGCTGGTCCGTTAAGAAAATATGGCTGGCGTGCGTTATGAGTACAAGTTTTGCGCCGGGGACGCGATCGGCGATTAACTTTCCATTGCCTGCGGGCACGAGACGGTCGTTCTCGCCGTGGATCACCAGAGTAGGAACACAAATTTCAGGAAGACGGTTGTAACTCTCCCAAGCAAGAATTCCCTGCAACTGCGCGAGGTACGACTCCGGCTTCGGCAGCCAGGGACGTCGAATCGCAAGATCTTCTTCGATTCGCTCCCGCGGCGTTTGCACATCATAGATGAACGGGAGGGCCGCTTCTGCCGCTTGGTCGGGGGTCATCGAAGCGCGTGCTTTCAGCATTTGCGTGGCCTCGGGCTCGGCGCGAACCGCAGTCGGGCCGCCAGCGCCCGTGCAGCCGAGAATCAGCGAGCGCGCTCGTGTCGGATATTGCAATGCGAATTCCTGCGCAATCATGCCGCCCATGGAAACACCGAAGACGTGGGCACTCTCGATTTCTGCTGCGTCGAGAACGGCCGCTGCATCAGAGGCCATCAGCGGGATCGGATATGGTCCCGCAGGAGCGTCGCTCCGCCCAACACCCCGATTGTCGAAAGCGATGGTTCGGAAATGCTCGGCCAGCCGTGGACGTGTGCGATACCACATGTGCGCGGTATATCCCAGTCCCATGATGAGCAAGATCGGCTCACCCTGGCCTTGTTCATCCCAATAGATTCTGACGCTTTCGTTCGCAGCGTACGGCATGGATCTCCTAAGATTTGAGAACTCGCCGGCGTTGCCGGGCAACAACTCAGAAGCTGAAGCGTAACCCCAGCTGAATCTCGCGCATCGGAAAAGCGGAGGTGAAAGCCAGCGGCGTGCTCGGAGTAGCTACGCCTACGCCTCCACTCGCAAGCGCGGTACCAGGGCGAATCCCGTGGACGTTGAACGTGGTGAATCCCGGGGTTAGCCCAAACACGGGGCCAACTTCATTATTCACGCTGTCAAAGTTCGTCCGATTCGCAATGTTGAATCCCTCCGCAGTGAATTGCACGCTCCCTTGCTCGCCGAATTTGTGCAGCCAGGTCAGGCGGCCGTCGAAATCGACGTAATTGGGGCCGAGGCCAGTGTCGCGGCCCGCTCCAATTGGACGCTCGTTGGTCGTGTGATTGTCGCCATTGACCTCTCCCCCGGCAAGCAAGTTAAATGGATGCCCGCTGTGGTAACTCACAATCGGCGAGAACTGGAAGCCGGAAAGAACTTTCTGCTTCCACGGACTATCGAAGACTCCGGCGAGCACGACTTTGTGGCGCTCGTCGAACTCGGAGAGACTGCGATCGAGATTGATATTAGTGGGATCCTGCGGTCCGTAATCGCTGTTGAAGTCGGTCGAGGTATCCATCGCCTTGCTGTATGTGTAATTGCCGAACAAGGTGAAGTAATCGCTGAAGCGCTTCTTGATTTCGAGGATGCCTCCCTCATAAAGGGCATAAGCTTCGGAGCTGTACGCGTTGTTCTGCACCACGAGCGGATTCACGAAACACTGAACGGCAGGATTGTCGCAAGGCAGACCGCCGGGTTCTGTGCCTCCCAGTGGATCAGCTCCCGCCGCGGTGGTGTTCCAATTGCGATAGGAAACCGTCTGTCCATTCGCGAGAGTCAAAGTGGTGAATGGAGCCGGTAACAGATTTGTATCGATCGCAACCGGAAGCCGTTGCGTGTGCGTGTAGATTCCGCTAGCTGCTATCGAGAATCCCGGCGAGATGGCGCGCTCGATTCCAAATGAGGCCTGCTGCGCGATTGGAGGTCGATAGCCTGGCTGATTCACGAAAACCACTTGCAGTGGACCCACCGGACCGCTGTTTGTAACGTCGATGCCAAGCGGAGCCACGGCAGTCGGCGTGATGCAGGCGGCATTCCCCGCAGCCGGGGTCGTGCATTGAACTAATCCCTGCGCGAAAAGAGTCTGAAAGACGGTCGGCGCGCCGGCGAGACCTAATGCCGGAATCCCGCCGATCGGATCGACATAAATTGAAATCTCGCGGTTGCAAGGACTGGAACCGGTACCGGGAATGACGGGAACTCCAAACTGCGAGAACCCGCAGATGGCGGTCAGGTTCGCGACCTGGCCCGCGCCGGTGGAATTTTCGACTCCCGATTTATTCGCATTCACGACGCCGAGGCTTAAATCGACGGCAGGAATCTGCTCATCGACCGGACCGTAGAAAAT
>JASHQK010000189.1 GCA_030039195.1 Candidatus Sulfotelmatobacter sp. | reverse complement strand
CGATAGCTTTGCCCGGAAACCCGGGTTCGTGAATGCAGCCCGGAAGTGAGAGTTCGTTTCCCAGACCGCGTAGTTCAAATACGTCGGACTTTCACCGATGGCGCGATGAAGCTGCGTGGAAATGAAGCCCGGCTGTTGCTTCATGAACAGCGCATCGTCCTGCCAGGCCTGAAGAAATGCCTGCTCGTCTGCCTTGTCGAGCGTGAAAAGGTTCACCAGCACAACAGGGCTTGCATCGAGCACGACCTGACGTTCCATCGGAAAAGCAGGGTCTAATGGGCGTAGCAGCGACATGGCGTTCTCCTCTCCATGTGGTTGTATAGTGTCAATCTGGTATCATACATCCAGAAGATTGATAGGAAACTACCATCTTGACATTATGATGTCAAGAAAATAATATGGTGACAAATGCCAATGGACTATAAAGGCAAGCGAACGGCTGCCGGGGATGCCCTGACTGGCCTCATCCTCGACCTATTTAGGCTTAACAGCCTGCTGGTAACGGCGGGAGATCGGCTGGTTGCAGGGCTGGGTCTCACGAGCGCCCGCTGGCAGATTCTCGGCGTCGTCGCTGCCTGCGAACGCCCACAACCCGTCGCGTGGCTTGCTCGCGACATGGGTGCCAACCGCCAAAACGTGCAGCGGATCATCAATGATCTGCGCAAGCAGGGGCTAGTCGCATTCGAGACAAACCCGCATCATCGGCGAGCGCAGCTTGTGGTTCTGACTGACAAGGGGAAACAGACGTTTGATGCTGCCATGCGCTTGCAAGCCCCTTGGATCAACAGCCTTTCGGAAGGGCTTTTGGTCAAGGACATCCAGACAGTTCAGCATGTCAGCATGGCACTACGACAAAAACTGCAAAGTAACGAATCGGAGCGAAGCTGAAGTCTGTCTTGGATGATCCGTCGCACGCTGGCGGGTTAGATCAAACTAGGTACGCAAACACCACTGCTACCCAGTTGTGTTTGGCGGCTAGGAAGGTTGAAGAACGCTGACAGGCAACGAGACGGTTATCACAGCTCCCCCTCCGGGCCGCGCGCACAGATTCACTGCACCGCCATGGGCGTGAACGACCGCGCTTACAAAAGCGAGACCTAACCCGTGACCCGGTGAATGCTTCCCTTTGACGAAACGCTCGAAGGCGCGGGGGATGATTTCTGCTGGAAATCCAGGGCCATCGTCTTCAACGACCAATTCCGCAGATCCATCACGTGAGTGGAGCCGGATTGTAATGAGGTGACCAGCAGGCAAATGAGTCAGTTCGTTTTCCAGCAGATTGCTGATCAAGCGGTTAAGTAGGCTCGAATCCGCCTCTACAATCACGTGTTCTTCTATATCCAGTGTAATTTTGTGCTCGCGATCCGACATGGCGGGTTGATAAAGATCGACCAATTGGGCGACCGCAATTGAAAGGTCAACAGGGGAGCGATCCAGCTGTAAGGCACCAGCTTCAGCTTCCGCCAAGTCCAATGTGGTATTCAGCTGCAACAACAGGCGATCCAGATTCTCAATCGCCTCTCCGACCGAGTCTCGCCAGTTCTCGTTCCCGGTTTCACAAAGTGCGGATTCGAGCGTTCCCCGAATCGAGGTCACGGGGCTTTTCAGGTCGTGCGCTACGGAACCTGTAACCGTACGCAGTTGATTCACGGAAGATTGAATCCGATCCAACATGCGATTGAAAGTGTTTGCGAGTCGCGAGATCTCATCCGAATTTGCGGGTTCGGGCAACCGCTCTTCCAAGTCCTCAGCACCAATCCGCGCTACGGTTTCGGTGATCCGCTCAACCCGCAGTAAGTTACTCCGGGCACTCCAGTAGGAGATGACGAAGCCGAGCAGAAACATGCCACACCAGACTGCGGCGAGACGACGGGCAAATCTGTGCAATAGACGGGAAGTTCCGCGGTCGGACAGCCCCAGATACACAGTCTTACCGTTCTGTTCGTGCACCACGACCCGAAATGTTTGGCGTACTCCTTCCACTCTAACGGACTGTGGAGATCCGGATGCAACCTTCGCCGTTTGGATAGCTGAAATGAAGTCGTCTGCTGTGCCCGGGCCTACCCATAAGGAAGCTTCGTTGTTGCCAGAGTCTGTGGCCAGAAAAAAGACGGAATTCAGTCTCTCCCCGCGCGCATTGCGCTCGTCTGGTACTTCTTGAGTCGCGAGCTCGGCGACCTCGCGAACCATGCGCTGGTACAGACGATCCCTGGGAGTATCGGCCAATACTTGAGCAAGAACCTCAGTTTCGCCAGTAAGCCACGTGTCACTTCGTTCCCGTATGCCTTGAGCGACGAGAAAATAGACGATGACGAAAGCCACAGCGGTTCCGAGAGCGAACGCCAGGGTCGTCCAAAGGGAAATCCGCAATGCCGCAGTGGTAGTCAGTCTGCTAAGCACTTTTGAGAACATAGCCAACACCGCGAATCGTGTGGATCAAGGGATGCGATGTATCGCAGTCGACCTTGTTGCGAAGTCGATAAATATGGACATCCACTACATTGGTTGCCGGATCAATGCGCATGCGCCAAACGTGATCCAAAATCATGGTGCGAGTCACAACCCTGCCTTCGTTACGGCACAAGTATTCCAGCAGAGAAAATTCTTGTGGACTCAATTGCAGAAGGTGATCGCCGCGTCGCGCCTCGCGGCGCACCAAATCAAGCCGTAGGTCAGCAGCCTGCAGACGTACCGATTCCTGCAGCACAGGCGCCGACCTACGTAGAAGGTTTCTGATTCGGGCCAAGAGTTCGGCTAGAGCGAATGGTTTGGTGAGGTAGTCGTCCCCGCCTTGCTCCAGTCCCTTCACCCGCTCATCTACGGAGCGCCGAGCCGACAAAATCAACACCGGTGCTGAACTGCCCTGGGCGCGGCAGCGGGCGATCAACTCCAACCCATCAAGGTCTGGTAGGCCAAGATCGACGATGAAGGCATCGTGGATTCCTTCCAAAGCCAGGCCCTCGGCCGCCTTGGCCGTATTGGCCGTATCTACCTGATATCCGGCTTCAGACAGCGCGCGTCTCAGAAACTGCAGAATCGACGCATCATCTTCTACCAGCAACAGTCGCATAAGCGGCGTTTCCCCTGTGTGCCCACAACTCTACTCCTTATCTGGGATGCAGGAAACACAAGACAGGCAATTGCTTACGCTGGAAAATCGGCTTCACTGTTGATGCCAGAACATGTCGATGCGCACCGGAATCTCGTTCTTAACTGGCATCGTCAACAACGACGGTGGGTCGATTTTGAAATCTGACAGCGTCGCCGGAATCGTCCCGATGACGTGAATCTCTGTTCCTTGCTTTTCTAGTTTGAAAGGCACCTGCTTGTATTGGACCGTCTGGCCCGCGAATTGAATTTCCAAATCCGCCTTGATGTCCTCAGCTTTGGAGTCTGACTCCGGTAACCGAGTACGAACCGAAACAATTGGGAACTCCGCGCCGCGCGTGACTTGCAGCATGTGAAGATCGCGATTGCTGTCCCCTGAATCAAACGACTTCACGGGAACCGCGATAAGGAAATCACACTGACCTGCGTGGCAAACGCCCTTTCCCTTCGCCGCGCGGCTAACACCGTCTGTCTGGTGCAATGGATGCGACACGTGGTAGGTCAAGGTGTTCTGTTGAAGGACCCATTGCGTGTCGCTTTGAGCAAACGCCGAAACCGCCAGAAGAAAACCGACCAGAAGTTGCTGTTTCATAAGACGACAGGGTTAGAACTTGACCGATACCGATAGCAGAGCAGCCCCGAATGCCCCGGCAGTCACGATGGCGATGGGGCCGTGAATCTGGGCGAGGCCGTGAAGTTTCTCGCCGTTGTTTTTCTGCTCGAAGGCCAACGCTCCGGCAATCGGAGTGAGAATCATCCCGGGCCCGTGAATCCACGCCATCGCCTCATGGAAGCGGATCGGGCCGCGTTTTGGTGTGCCCTTAATTCTGGGCGCGCGAATTGCGTACCACGCGGTGATGCCATAGAGGTCTCCCGTAAGCGCTCCCAGCGCGACGTGCGCGTCGCGAGCAGCCGTACCCTCACTTTTGCCCCCAGCTCCAGGACCGAGGATCACCGTGGCAACCAGTGGGATCGTCGTGATTAATCCCATGCGTTGGTGAATCTTGAGCATCCGGGTGCGCTTGTCTAGCAGCGCTTGTTCTTTAGGATTGCCTTGCGTCTGTTCGGGAGACAGCCCCAGGTCTGTTAGCGACGGTGCTGTACTACTACTTGACGGCGTGTTCGGCAGATTCTCTTGCGGAGTCGGTGCCGAAGGGACCTCCCTGTCGCCCAGAGATTTATCCAGAACAGTCGTCTTGTTAACTTCGACCGTTACCGCCGGGACCTGTAAGGTTTTGAAACCCGCGGCTTCGACTTTTAGTAGGTAGCTTCCAGTCGGAAGTCGATCAAACCGGTATGAACCGTCCACTCCCGTTGTGGTAGTTCGCACCTGACCCGTATCTCCGTTCGTGACCGTCACCGCGGCATTGGCGATTTTGCCACCAGAAGCATCGCTAATCGTACCTGTGAGGACACCGGTGGCAGCAACCTGTGCCATAACAGAAGTGGTGAATGCAAGAAGCATTGTGCCGACTGAAAAAATGAGAAGCCTGGCAGGCCAGTCACTCCAGATGCTTAGGCGCATCGCTCTCCCCGCGCATTAGCCGTTCCCACCAACAATATGTCCCCCGCATGAACGGAGCATTTTTGGAAGATGACAATTCGTTCATCTTCCTGTCCGCGCTTTCACTTTTCGATATGATTCAATCCACATACGAAATTACGACCGTGCTACAAACATTTTCACTTTCTCCCACGTCATATGGAGCGCCACTCCATCAATGACGTGCGCTCGTGGATCGGATGCCAGAATCGATCGGGATCCGCCCGGCGCCACGCTTGTCATCAGTAGGGAAAATCGGGGGGTGCTTAGATGGCTGTTTCTGTTCCGATGCGCATTGCCGCAATGTTGCGACGGAAGGTGGACGTCCTACAGTTAGAGCCCGCTTGGTCCGTTTCGCGGGCATAGCTGTCATCTTAGTGGTCTTGTTTGCAGGTCTGTACTTCGCAATCGTGTCCTTCGAATGACGTCGAGTCAGCAGAGTCACCCAGGTGAAGGAGGTACACAACAGCATTCGTCGAACCAGGTGAGCACCGCGGGCAGCGCTTGGGCGCACTGGGAATTGGACTGGTGCGTGTGATCTGATCATCGCCGGGATCCGACTCTTTTCGTTCGATGCTGCATGAAGTTGAGGGCATCATCGGTGGGTGGCAAGCATGCGCAGGGCGAACGAGACGTTTGGCTACTGGCACCATAGAAGGCGCTGGACGGCAATCGAAGATAAGAAGGTCACCGCCAAACGTCGATCCACTGAC
>JASHQK010000188.1 GCA_030039195.1 Candidatus Sulfotelmatobacter sp. | reverse complement strand
GCTGGCGAGAGATCGTCGGTATAGGCATAACCTGTGCGCTCGCCGGAGACGACGCGAACGCCGCATCCTGCGGAGATGCCTTGCGAGGCCGACTTGACCATCGATTCATCGACCATCAGCGAGGTCGAGGAAAGATATTCGAAATAGAGGTCAGCGTAGTCGCCGCCCGCGGAAAGCGCGGCAGCAAGGTAGCGCTCCAGATCGCGTTCGGCGAGGCCGTAGTGCTCGAAGAAAAAGCGAGACTTATCGATTTGTTGGTTCACGTGTATTTGATGCCTGTGAGTCGGGTCTCGACTCGGCGGGCACACCCCAGGGAATTATTATCCCACAGCGGATCCTTGTGTTTGCTTCACCACGGAGGGCGCGGGAGCCACGGAGGAAAACTCCGTCCGAGGCGGAGCTACGCTGGGCCGGTGAGCCGGAGAGCCGTCCTCACAAACCGGGTGCGGTTCAAAAATTCCACAGATTGATGGTTACTTGTCACAGACTCGATCCCTCCGGTGGTGCAAAATCTTGGGCGTGACCCCGGACCAACTAACGCGGACGTTACAGGAGTTTCTGAACGAAGCCTCGGGTGCGGTCGTGCTGGAGGATGGCGCGGTCGCGTTCGACCTGGCGCGGGCGAAGTATTCGATTTCGGGCGAGTACAACAAATGCCTGCTGCATCTTTGGTCGGCGGAGCGAAACGCGGTGCGGCGTGTGCTTGACGCGGAAATGAAAAACGGCATGCTGCGGCTGGCGGTGCAGCGGCTGGGGCAGTCGCGTCCGACCAAGCTGGAGATTTGCCGCGAGCGCGACCGGCGGTCGCCTTCGGCGAAGAAGACGTGCCGGACGGCGTATGAGGCGAAGCTGCGGCGGGCGCTGCAACGGCATTTCCCGGGATTCATTATCCCGCGTTTGACGACAGGTATGGATCTGGAGAAATCGTTTGGTCCGATTTATACGCGTGGATTATTGCGACGCGGGCAGTCGGCTTTCGCGGTTTTGGGGGTGAATGAAAAAGAGACGCAAGCGTCGATTGATGCGGCGCTGACATTTGGAATTCTGTGGCTGGATGCATGCCGAAACTCCCACTTCTCCCAAAACCGGGCGGAAGTGGGGCCCCCCACGTCTTGGGTTGAGGGTTTGCATTTGTTTGTGCCGGCGGGATCGTCGGCAGTGGTGCGCGCGCGGATGGCGAATCTGAATCGCAATGCGGCGAAGTGGAGCTTGTTTGAGTTCGACGAGCGGGAGGATTCGGTCACAGAGGTCGATTGTTCGGATCGGGGAAACGTGGCCACGCGGCTGGTACATGCTCCCAACGAAACAGCGGTGCTGGAGCGATTTACGGAGTCGATTCAGAGGGTGCAGAGAATTCTGCCGAATTGCGAAGTTGCGGTGCTGTCCGTGGCCGAGATTAGCTTTCGTTGGCGCGGGCTGGAATTTGCGCGAGCGCGCATGGGAGCGGAGGCGGTGACGTTTCAGAGCAAGCAGGAAGTCGTTTTTGGTGTGGGACCGGAAGAGCGGGTTTTGGAGGAGCGAAACTGGGACTTCTTCTCGCAGTTGATCACCGCAGTGCGCAACACGCGGCACATTTATGGGCCGAAACAGCATGCGCTGTTTCGCCTGCATGCGGAGCGGTGGTTGGAATCGCTGGTAGCGGGCGACGTGAGCGTGGTCAGTGAACGGCTGGAATTGCGAGAGGTGTATTCGCAGGTGCCGGCATTTGCGGCGGCGGATCGGGCGATGATCGATGTGCTGACGACGACCCACGAGGGACGCTTGGCCGTGGTGGAGTTGAAAGCAGATGAGGATATTCATCTGCCGCTGCAGGGCTTGGATTACTGGTCGCGGGTGGAGTGGCATCATGCGCGCGGGGAGTTTCAGAAGTATGGATATTTCGCGGGGCGGGAATTATCGAGTGAAGCGCCGCTGCTCTTCCTGGTCGCGCCGGCATTGCGGGTGCATCCGGCAACCGATGCGCTGTTGCGGTATCTGTCGGCGGAGATCGAGTGGGAGTTTGTAGGAATCGATGAGCGATGGCGGGAGGATGTGAAAGTCGTATTTCGCAAGCGAGCGGAGAAGCGGATTCACCCTGGAGATGAGAGAGCAGGGCGAGGTTCGGAGACGGAGTTGCTGATGGAGAAGCCCGCGTAGGTATAGTGTGTGGATTCCCGGTGCGCGAGATCCCCATTCGGCGCGCTCGCTGCGCTCCCTCGCTCAGGGCGGCCTCTCGCCTCGCCGGTGAAAAAGGCTTCGGGATGACCGCAGTCTCCGTCCGACTGATGAGCGGCCTCCGGGCCCGCATAGCCCATGCTGCTAGCGTGGGAGATCAGTCCTTCCACGCGCCCAGCAGACGTCGAAGATCCACCAACTGCGCGATGTGGTACGCGTTGTGGTCGGCGACGAGCAGGGCTTCGCGCAAGATCGTTTGACCCTCACCCCAGGGAATTCGCGCAAACAGATCCGTTTTTGTGTCCGCAATGAGATCCTGCATAGCTTGAAGATCGGCGCGGAAGCGCTGGACGCTTTCGTCCCAGGCGCGAGCATCGTGCGGAGCTTCCTTTTTCGGGCAGTATCCGTCGGGCCACTTCGGCGAAACGTGTTTGGAGTTGCGGCTGAATTCTAGGATGTCCCATTGCGCGATGTGCAGATGTTCGAGAAGCATCCATGCGGAGTGAGGGAGACCGGCAGGCTTAGAGCCGCGCAGCTTCGGCGGAAAATCGCCGATGACATCGTCGAACTTCGCGTGAGCGTTGCCTCCGGCGAGCAGGTCGAGAAGATGTTGGCGCAGAGCCGGATCGTGCTGCTTTTCGTCTTGCTGTTTCTTGTTGGGCATAAGTTTTGCTCGCGGCTCTTCTGAACTTGGCTCTCGGCCTCTCAGGCCACAAGTTCTCCCGGCTCGATTTGGTCGACGTAGCACCATACCCAGGTTTCTCCGGGCTCGATGGAACGGATCAGCGGGTGCTGCGTTTTATGAAAGTGCTTGGTGGCGTGCTTGTTCTTGGATGAGTCGCAGCAGCCGACATGACCGCAGACCAAACACATGCGGAGATGCACCCACCGGTCCCCCATTTTCAGGCATTCTTCGCACACGTGGGTTGCGGTTTCGCGGACTTTGATCTGATCGAGATGTGAGCATTCCTGCGGCATAAATGCCTCCTGTTGCCGGAGCGGTTGAAGCGTTCGTCAAGTTACCTCCGTGATTGTAACGAAAGGGCAAAACCTGAACATCACAGGCTGTCTTCGCGCACAATGATGGAGGAGGTTTTTCTTAAGTGTTCTCATCTGTGTTACGGCTTGATTACTTATCTTGCGTCTTCACGGTTGCTTCTACGATTCTGGTTGGACGGCGGCGCTGGGAAGGCTGGGTGCTTTGTGCGGCCAACAGCGTGCTAATGTGCGTGATCGGCTTTCGAACCGAACAGTCGGGGTTGATCCCAGCAAATTTGTTCTGCATGGTGGTCAGCGCCATGAATCTGCGCGCGTGGCGAAAAGCTATGTGAGCCGTCTGTGAAATCCCACTCTGTCGCAGAAGCCGCGACAAGGTGGGGCAACAGTTCTCAGGGCATCAGGCCCTCATCGAAGACGCCCTTTGACGCGGCCCTCAAGGGCCCTTCTTCCACGGTGGTCTCCACCCTGGCAAAACCGAGCAGGTTGGGCCACCCATCCTGCCTGTTCGATCGGCCACCCTTGCCATCTGCTCACTCCGTGATCAAGAGGTTCTCGGCGAAGGGCCATTCGTCGTCGATCCACTGGCTCTCGCAGCGAAAACCGGCGGCAGCGGCCATTCGGCAGACTTCTCCTGTCGAATATTTGTGGCTGCTTTCCGTCCAGATGGTTTCTCCTTCGTTGAATTCAATGGATATGCCGGCCGCGGGGATACTCACTCTCTGGCGCCGTTTTGATTGCAGGTGCATCTCGATGCTGCGTGCCCAGTAATTCATTTTGGCGACGTGAGTGAATTGACGGAGGTCGAAGTTGGCGTCGAGTTCGCGATTGATGCGAGAGAGCAAATTCAGATTGAAAGCCGCGGTGACGCCCAGTTCGTCGTCATAAGCACGCAGCAGCTGAGCTGCAGGCTTTTCCAGATCGGTTCCGAGCAGGAGCGAGTCGCCGGGGCTAAGGATTGCGCGCACGCTGGCCAGGAACTTCACCCCGCAGGGGCGATCGAAGTTGCCGATGGTGCTGCCGAGAAAAAGCACAAAGAAATGCTGCCCAGGCTGGCGATGGGCGGCAATCTCGCGCAGGCCGTCGAGGTATTCGCGTTCAAAACCGACGATGCTGATGGAGTCGATGTCTCCGAGTTCGCGTTCGCACATGCGTAAAGCGGAACGGGAAATCTCGATTGGATAATAGGAAGTGGGCTGGCGACGGCTGAGGGCTTCGAGAACCCAGCGCGTTTTTTTCCCGCTGCCGCTGCCGAGTTCGGCGACGGCGACCGGACCAGCGACGCGGTCGACAATTTCATCGGCGTAGCGGCGCAGTAAGCGTTCGTCGGCGCGAGTGAGGCCATATTCGGGAAGATGGCAGATGACTTCGAACAGGGCGGAGCCGACCTCGTCGTACAGATATTTCGACGGGAGTTCTTTTTGTCCGCGGAGAGTTAAGCCGCCGCGAACGTCGGCGGCGAATTCGTAATTCGTATTGGAGGCGATCGCGGGAACGAGCATCTTTACTCCTTCATCATTGGCTTACGCAGCGGAAGCCGGCATAGACGTACTGGTAATGGGCTTGGAACCAGTTACGAAATGTTGGCCGCAACATGCACGCGGCGGTGCGCGCGGAGCCACCTTTCATGACGAAGTGCTTGCCATCGAAAAAGTTGGCAGAGTATCCGCGATAAAAGGGGAACGCTTCGAAGCCGGGGAAGGGTGCGAAGATGCT
Organism: Candidatus Sulfotelmatobacter sp.; assembly: GCA_030039195.1. Lineage (GTDB taxonomy): Bacteria > Acidobacteriota > Terriglobia > Terriglobales > Acidobacteriaceae > Sulfotelmatobacter. Next base: position 27,240 of record JASHQK010000188.1, on the reverse strand, counting down.
CGCGGTCCACTCCCATCCGTTGCCCACCATGCCGTGAACCCCAAACGCGCTGGCGCTCTGTGGAAACGCGGTGACGGGTGCGGGGTCCCAGCGATGAAAGTCGAAATTTCCCAGGTTCGAATCGGGGATCGTTTCACCCCATGGATAACGTCTGTCCGAGCCTTCAGGCGTGCCATAGGCGGCCCGATGCCACTGTTCTTCCGTCGGCAACGATTTGCCGGCCCAGCGCGCATAAGCGCTGGCTTCTGCGTGACTAACGTAGACAGGCCAATCGAGAGGCAACGGGATTTCCCGGAACATGGTGCGGTAGAACCACTCATCGCTGGTTTTCTTCCAGAAGAGCGGGTGCGAGATTCCGCTCGCGTTTTTCCAGTTCCAGGCGTCTTCCGTCCAGAGGTCGCGCCTGTCGTAGCCACCGGAATTGATGAAATCCAGATACTGGTGATTGGTGACTTTGTATTGATCGATTTCAAAGGCAGGAACGTGGACGGTATGAATTTCGAATTCGTTGTCCCAGCCGAAGTCTTCGCCGTCGCGGGAAAGGCCGAGGGTGGCTACGCAGGAGGGGATCTCGCACATTCGAGGCGTCACTGGAGACGCTGAGAAGGGCTCATCCTCTGGCTGAAGCAGCTTTCGATCCAGCGGCAACTGATGAAACATGTAAGCCAGAGTCTCCAGATGCATGAGCCGATGCTCGATGGCAACGTTGAGCAGAGTGGAGAAAGGAAATCCGTCGCGGGCGTTTTGGCTGGAATCAATGACGTCGGGAGTGAGTTTGTCATCGAGAGCGGCGCGAGTTTGACACACATAGTCGTGAACGGGATTGAGAGAAGGCCAATCAGAGGGCTGATCGCTGGGCAAGCCGCCGCCGACGGGATCGATACCGAAAGCGAAGAGACGGTCAAATTCCGGATGAAGACTGCTCAGGCCGAGAGAGCTGCCGAGCAAATTCCAGTCAAAGGCTTCGAGATGCCCGATGTAGAAGATGATGCGATGACGCTCAGGAATGGGGCGTTCGTAAAGCGAACTCTCGCGAACAATGCGAAACAGAGAATCGCTGCGGAAGCGGGTCGTGGATAAGCGGGAAAGCAGATCGTGCGCGACAGCAGATTCCGTGGTAAGCAAGCGAGCCTCCAGCTTGGTCGAAATGACTGGACGAAGGGTAATTCGAAAGCAGTACTTCACCAAACCGCGAGAAGTACAAAACGATCCGGCCAGGCCATGCCGGATTTCCCACGTCAGCCTTAGATGTCCGGTGTAGGGGCAAGGTCGCAGGCAAAAAATGCATACTTTAGGTGGGGGTGAAAGCTGCGCGAAATGGCTCTCACCACCGACTTGCTGACCATTAGCTCTGCCCGCGCACTCATGGGATTTGGTGTTTCCCCCGCAGAAAGTCGCGCACGACTTCCTTGACGTCGCGGTGTTGGCCAGTGACGGCGTAATTCAGTGCGCGCATTTCTTCGTCGTTGATCTGATCACGGAGGGAGTCGAGCGTGCCGGCAATCTCAGGATGCGCTTGCAGCGTTTGCTGGCGAATAACCGGAACGGCGTCGTAGCGAGGGAAATAGTGAAGATTATCTTCCAGCACGAATAGATCCAGCACAGGGATGAGACCGTCAGTGGCGTTTCCCGCGGCGAGATCGATTTGATGATCGTGCAGCGCGCGGGCAAGCAGGCCAAGATCCATCACACGCGGAGGGCTTGAGAAGTTCAACTTATAGGCCGCGACGAGGCCGCGATATCCATCGGGACGCTCCATGAACTCATAGCCGAACCCGGCGCGCCACTGCGGGGCGTAAGCGACAGCGTCGGAAATCGTTCCGAGATGCAGGCGGAGAGCATCCTCGCCGCGGATTTCGATGGCGAAGGTGTCATTGAAGCCGAAGGGCGGGCCGAGCGTCATTTGGAAGCGGCGTTCGTATTCACTTTTTAAGTGCTGATAGACGGCTTGCTCGTCGCCCGCCGGCTTTTGCTTCAGGATAGCTGTCATCGCGGTGCCGGTGTACTCGGGATACATGTCGATGCGGCCGGCGAGGATGGCCTGCTGGCAGATGAAAGTTCCTTGCAAGTAAAAACGGCGTTCGACCCGCAGGCTGGTATGGGATTCGATCTGCTGCGCGAGGATTTCGGCGAGGATCAACGACTCCGTGAAATTCTTGGAGCCGATGACGATGCGGTTGCGATGCGACGACGAACAGGAAATCGAAAATAGAAAAAGAAGAAGCGTTGCGAGAAGCTGCTCGGAAATCGAGTGCCGGGCGATCATCGGGGCTCGAGTCGCCTTTCGAGCAGGCCGATGCCGAAATCGGCGAACAGAGCCAGGATTGCAGCGGGAATGGCACCGGCAAGAATCACGGAATTGTCGACCATAGCGAGTCCGCGAAAGATAAATTCTCCGAGGCCTCCAGCGCCGATGGCCGCCGCGATGGTGGCCAGGCCGACAGAGATCACGACGGCGGTGCGTACGCCGGAGAGAATCACGCTCGAGGCAAGCGGCAGTTCCACTTGAAAAAGTAGCTGCGATTCGGTCATGCCCATGCCGCGGCCGGATTCGATGACGGCGGCATCGACGCCGCGAATTCCAGCCAAGGTATTGCGAATGATGGGCAGAAGTGCGTAGAGCGTGAGAGCGAGAATAGTGAGGCGGTCGGCGCGATCCCCGAGCCAGGGGACGGGCAGGAGAAATCCGAAAAGGGCGAGGCTGGGAACAGTCTGAATGATGTTCGCGCTGCCCAGGACTGGCTTGTTGAAGCGCGGACGATGAGCGATCAGGATGCCGAGCGGAATTCCGGTCAGCGTCGCCAACAATGTGGAGAGGCCGACGAGCCAGAGATGCTCGGCGGTGAGTTCGAGCACCTGGCCGCGATTTTGCAGCAGAAATTGCCAGAAACTCATGATCCTCCTTCAGCGCGGGAATCGATAGGGCCTTGAAAAGCGCGAACATAGGCTGCGGCCCAAGGATCGGTGGAGCTCAGGAATTCGCTGGGGCGAAGAACGTTAACCAGCTTGCCGGCTTCCATGAGCCCGATACGGGAGCCGAGCCGCAGAGCTTCACGAAGATCGTGGGTTACGAACACCACCGTTTTGCCCAGCCGCTTCTGCAATTCGAGAAATTCTCTTTGCATATCGTCGCGAGTGAGGGGATCGAGCGCGCCGAAGGGTTCATCCATGAGCAGGATTTGCGGGTCGGCGGCAAGAGCGCGGGCTACGCCCACGCGCTGGCGTTGGCCTCCGGAAAGCTGGTGGGGATAACGGCAAGCGATTTCGGGAGTGAGGCCAGTGAGTTGCAGGAGTTCAGCGACGCGGGCTCGAATGCGGGGCTCAGACCAGCCTTCGATGCGAGGAACGAGGGCGATGTTGCGGGCGACAGTGAAGTGAGGAAACAGGCCGACTTCCTGGATGACGTAACCGATGCTGCGGCGCAGACGAATGACATCGGTGTCGGAGTTAGCCGTGCCATTGACCCGGACTTCCCCGTGTGTGGGGGATAACAGGCGGTTGATGAGCTTGAGGGTGGTGGTTTTGCCGGAGCCACTGCGTCCGAGGAGGACGAAAATTTCCCCACCCTCGATTTGCAGCGAGAAGTTGCACAGCACCTGCGTATGGGCGACGCGATAGGCGACGTCGCGGAATTCGATGACGGGGCTGGCGGGCATGCGCGGAAAGGATAACGGAGATCGTGGGGTTAGGGTATGGTTTGGTTTCGGCAGCGGCTAAATCCGAGCCGCGTTTGTTGCGCTCAGTTTCGGCAGGCCTTAAGGCGTGGCCTGCTACGAATCGTTTTTCGAGGTGACTTTCAACAACACGGGCGGAGTGGGTTCGCTGCACACGAGGTCCCCGGTCGATTCCCCTCGCTACGCCGAGGATTGCTCAGGGCAGGCCCTCGCCTCGCGGCTTGGCCGCCCCTCTGTCTCGCGATGGAGCCATCACGAACCCAACGCGACGAACGGGCAACCTGAAATTCGCATGGTTCCCATCGAAATTCTGCATTGTACTTTGCTCGCCTTGAGACGCTATTAAGTAAAGCTACGGAAGTATCTTCTTGAGCTGGGGTGTGCGAATCTCCCGCTGCCCGCCAGATACGCCCAAGAACAACGGATTCTAGAACTTAAGCAGGTGGACCCGGATGTCCCGCGAAATGCCCTTGAAGCTGAAAAACGGCCTGCCGCCGGCGCAGGGATTGTATGACCCGGCGCACGAACACGACGCGTGCGGGATCGGATTTGTGGCCAGCATCTCGGGCAAGAAGAGTCACGACATTATTCGCAAGGGCATTCAAGTCCTACTGAATCTGACGCACCGGGGAGCGTGCGGGTGCGATCCGGAAACCGGCGATGGCGCCGGAGTGCTGATCCAGATTCCAGATAAATTCTTCGCCCGCGAATGCCAGAAGCTTGGCTTTGCGCTGCCGGATACGGGTAAATATGCCGTCGGAATGACCTTCTTGCCGGTAGAGAAGTATCCGCGGCTGCAGTGCGAAGGGATTCTCGAGCGGATCATTCGCGAAGAAGGATTGAATCTGCTGGGATGGCGCGATACACCGGTCTATGCGTCGGCGATTGGGCGGGTGGCGCGGGCGTCACAGCCGTATATCCAGCAGATTTTTGTGGGTTGCGCGGAAGGAATGGACGAAGACGCGTTCGAGCGCAAGCTGTACGTGGTCCGAAAGCGCGCGGAGAACGAAGTTCAAGAATCGAAGATGGAAGATGCGGAGATGTTCTACATCCCTTCGCTTTCCTGCCGGACCATCGTCTACAAAGGCCTGCTGCTCGCGCCGCAGATAGAGAACTTTTACCGCGAACTCTCCGATCCTGATACGGAGAGCGCGTTGTGTCTGGTGCACCAGCGATTCTCGACCAACACGTTTCCGAGTTGGCAGCGCGCGCATCCCTATCGCTACATCGCGCACAACGGCGAAATCAACACGCTGCGCGGCAATGTGAACTGGATGGAAGCTCGGCAGTCGCTGCTGAAATCGGAGTTGTTTGGGGACGATATCAAGAAGTTGCTTCCGATCATTGCACCCGACGGCAGCGACTCGGCGAATTTTGACAATGCTGTCGAGCTGTTGTTTCAGGCGGGACGCAGCTTGCCGCACGTCATGGCGATGATGATCCCGGAGGCGTGGGCAGGCAATCCGCACATGAATCCGGAGAAGCGCTCGTTTTATGAATACCACGCGTGTCTGATGGAGCCGTGGGATGGACCGGCGGCGATCGCGTTCACGGATGGGCGCGTCATCGGAGCCACGCTCGACCGCAATGGATTGCGCCCGGGACGATATGTGGTCACGCAGGATGATCTCGTCGTAATGGCGTCGGAAGCGGGAGTGCTCGATATTGCGCCGGAGGAAGTGAAGCGCAAAGGGCGTCTGCAGCCGGGAAAAATGTTTCTCGTGGATACGGTCGAGGGCCGCATCATTTCCGATCGCGAAATCAAAGAACAATTGGCGGCGCGGCGTCCCTATGCGGAGTGGCTGAAAGAGAATCACGTCACCATCGATCAGTTGCCCGAGCCTTCGCGCATGCATCATCCCGATGCGGAGGCGCTGCTGCGCCGCCAGCGCGCGTTCGGATATAGCGATGAAGATGTGAGGATGATCCTCGCGCCTATGGCAACCAAGGGCGAAGAGCCGGTCGGATCGATGGGAACCGATACTCCCCTCGCGTGTCTCTCGGACAAGCCGCAGTCGCTCTTCAATTATTTCAAGCAGCTGTTTGCCCAGGTCACGAACCCGCCGATCGATCCCATTCGCGAAGAGATGGTGATGTCGCTGATCAGCTACATCGGCAGCGAACGGAACATTCTGGAAGAAGCTCCGGAAAACTGCCACATGCTGAAGCTGGAGCATCCGCTCCTCACAAACCGGGAACTGGAAAAGCTGCGGCGCGTTTCGCATCGCGATCTGCTGGCGACCACGCTGCCTGCTCTGTTTGTCGCGAGTGAAGGCGAGGGGGGGCTCAAGCGCGCGCTCGATGAATTGTGCCGCAGAGCATCGCAGGCAGTCAGGGCTGGATATTCGCTGTTGATCCTTTCCGATCGCGGCGTAGACAAAGACTACGCGCCCATTCCTGCGTTGCTCGCGCTGGCGGCCGTTCACAATCTACTGGTACGCCAGCAGACCCGAACGCAGGTGGCCCTGATCACCGAGTCTGGCGAGCCGCGCGAAGTCATGCATTTCGCTCTCTTGAGCGGATATGGCGCTAGCGCTATCAATCCTTATCTGGCACTCGAGAGTGTGGAAGAGCTGGCCTGGCGCGGTGACTTGGGCGACGGCGTCTCACCGGATTTGGCAGTTCAGCGCTTGATGAAAGCGATCAAGAAGGGTCTGCTCAAGACTTTCTCGAAGATGGGCATCTCGACCTTGCAGAGCTACCAGGGAGCGCAGGTTTTTGAAGCTATCGGGCTGAACAAAGGATTAATCGATGCGTATTTCGCAGGAACGACGTCGCGGCTCGAAGGAATCGGGCTCGATGTGCTGGCGCGGGAAGCGCAGATGAAGCACGAATTCGCCTTCCGGGCGCTGACCGATTTTGAAACTGAACTGGCGGTTGGCGGGAATTATCATCAGCGCGTAAACGGCGAGTATCATCTCCTGAATCCCGCGACGATCGGCAAACTGCAGCAGGCGGTGCGGCAGGAAAGCTTCAAGACCTTCCAGGAATATACGGACCTCATCGACCAGCAGAGCAGCCAACTGTGCACGCTGCGCGGCCTCATGAAATTAAAGAAGAGCGACACGCCGGTTCCGCTTGCGGAAGTCGAACCTGCGAAAGAGATCGTGAAGCGCTTCACAACCGGCGCGATGTCGTTCGGATCGATCAGCAAGGAAGCTCATGAGACGCTGGCGATCGCAATGAACCGTATCGGCGGGAAATCGAATACCGGTGAAGGCGGAGAGGACGAAGAGCGCTTCAAGCCCGATCCCAATGGAGATTCGCGGCGGAGCGCTGTCAAGCAGGTCGCATCGGCTCGCTTTGGAGTTACGGCGAACTATCTCGTCAACGCGGACGAGTTGCAGATCAAGATGGCGCAGGGCGCGAAGCCGGGTGAAGGCGGTCAGTTGCCGGGGCACAAGGTCGATGAAGTGATCGCCCGCCTGCGGCATTCGATTCCGGGAGTAGGGCTCATTTCGCCGCCGCCGCATCACGACATTTATTCGATCGAAGATCTGGCGCAGTTGATTTACGACCTGAAGAATGTAAATCCGCAGGCTCGGATTGCGGTGAAGCTCGTCGCGGAAGTTGGAGTAGGAACGGTCGCTGCCGGAGTTGCGAAGGCGCACGCGGACGTCGTTCTGATCAGCGGCGATACCGGCGGTACGGGTGCATCGCCCCTGAGTTCGATCAAGCACGCCGGCATTCCATGGGAATTGGGATTAGCCGAAACGCAGCAGACTTTGCTGCTCAACGATCTGCGCAGCCGCATTCGCGTGCAAACCGATGGCAAGCTGCAAACTGGCCGCGACGTAGCTATCGCAGCGTTGCTTGGTGCCGAGGAATTCGGATTTGCTACGACACCGCTGATCGCGATGGGATGCATCATGATGCGCAAATGTCACCTGAACACCTGCTCCGTGGGGATCGCGACGCAGGATCCCGTCCTGCGGAAGCAGTTCCAGGGCCAGCCCGAACACGTCATCAACTTCTTCTTCTTTATTGCCGAGCAGCTGCGGCAATACATGGCGGAAATGGGTTTCCGCACGGTCGACGAGATGGTCGGGCGTGTGGATATGCTCGATGCAGAACCCGCGGTCGAGCACTGGAAAGCGCGCGGGCTGGATTATTCCGCCATTCTCTACAATCCTCCGGTACCGTCGCGGGTGACGCGGCACTGCATCCAGAGGCAGAATCATGGGCTGGAGCAGGCGCTCGATCATCAACTGGTCGAACACTCGCTGGATGCTCTCCTGAGCCTGAACTCCGTCGAAATTAATTTGCCGGTGCGCAACGTGCATCGTTCGGTCGGCACGATCCTCAGCGGAGAAATCGCCCGCCGCTACGGTTCGGCCGGGCTTCCCGACGACACGATTCGGATTCATCTCGCCGGCTCCGCGGGGCAAAGTATGGGCGCGTTCCTCGCCAAGGGAGTCACGTTGACGCTCGAAGGCGACGCAAATGATTATGTAGGCAAGGGACTTTCCGGCGGCAAAATCATCGTCCGTGCACCGCGAGAGGCCGGGTTCAAAGCGGAAGAAAACATCATTATCGGCAATGTTGCACTGTACGGCGCCACGAGTGGAGAAGTGTTCTTCAATGGAATTGCCGGAGAACGCTTCGCGGTTCGCAATTCCGGCGCGACCGCCGTGGTCGAAGGCGTCGGCGATCACGGCTGCGAATACATGACGAATGGATTAGTCGCTGTGCTCGGCTCATGCGGGCGCAATTTTGCCGCAGGCATGAGTGGCGGGATCGCCTACGTATTCGACGAAGCTGGCGACTTCACCGATAAACGCTGCAATCTGCAATCGGTCGACCTGGAGCCGTTGATCGAGGAAGCAGATCTGCAGACCGTGCGCAGTCTTGTGGCGCGGCATGCGGAATTGACCAGCAGCTGCCGGGCGCAATGGATTCTCGAAAACTGGCAGGAGGCGTTGCCGCGATTCATCAAAGTGTTCCCGCACGAATACAAGCGAGTGCTCGGAATCGACCGCAGGGAAACGGCATACACTCCGAATTTCGTTTCCCTCCTCGATCCTCGAGCCAGGCTCGATCCGCATGCTTCCGAAGACAGGCTAGCGGTGAATGGGCTGGTGTTGAATGGGTAAGACCACCGGCTTCATGGAGTATTCGCGCGAACTGGCGCCGCGGCGTCCCGTGCTCGAACGGGTCAACGACTGGTTCGAAATCTATCAGGATTTCCCCGAGTCGAAGCTGCGCGAGCAGGGCGCACGCTGCATGGATTGTGGTGTGCCGTTCTGTCAGACCGGATGTCCGGTGAACAATCTGATTCCCGACTGGAACGATCTCGTCTATCGGGGGCGCTGGCAGGAAGCGGCGCGGCAGTTGCACGCGACCAACAATTTTCCCGAATTTACCGGAAGGATTTGCCCCGCGCCGTGCGAGGCCTCGTGCGTTCTGGGAATCAACCAGCCGCCGGTCGCAATCAAGCAGAACGAAAAAAATATTGTGGAGCGCGGATTTCTGGAAGGATGGATTCGTCCTGAACCGTCGAGAATTCGCACCGGCAAATGCGTCGCGATTGTGGGCTCGGGTCCGGCGGGACTCGCGGCGGCGCAGCAATTGTGTCGGGCGGGACACGGCGTGGTGGTTTATGAGAAAGCAGACCGCGTGGGCGGATTGCTGCGCTATGGGATTCCGCAATTCAAGCTGGAAAAGCACATTATCGATCGGCGAATCGAACAGATGATGGCGGAGGGCGTGAAGTTCGTCACCAACGCCGAAGTGGGCAAAACAGTTCCTGTCGAAGCTCTGATGCAGGAGTTCGATGCGATCGTGTTGGCAGGCGGAGCGGAGCAGCCCCGCGATTTACGGGTTCCAGGACGAGAGCTGAAGGGAATTCACTTTGCGATGGAGTTCCTGCCACAACAGAACAAGCGGTGCCAGGGCGATTCGATCGATTCTGGAATGGAGATTCTGGCGACCGGCAAACGCGTGGTGATCATCGGTGGAGGCGACACGGGCGCGGACTGCCTGGGAACTTGCCATCGGCAAAAGCCCATTTCGGTTCACCAATTCGAGATCATGCCGAAACCTCCGGACGATCGTTCTCCGCTGACTCCGTGGCCGCTCTGGCCGATGCAGTTGCGCACGGAAGCCGCGCACGAAGAAGGCGGCATTCGCGACTGGAGCATCGCAACCACGAGTTTCAGCGGCAACGAAAGTGGTAGCGTGCAAAAACTTCATGCTGTGCGGGTTGGCCCTCCTCCGAAGTTTGAGCCCATCCCTGACACGGAGTTCAGCATAGACGTAGATCTGGTTTTGATCGCCATGGGCTTTCTAGGTCCGGTGCGCAACGGAATGATCGAGCGGCTGGGCGTGCAGCTCGATAAACGCGGCAATGTTGCCACCGATCAGCATTACATGTCATCTGTTCCCGGGGTGTTTGCCGCGGGAGATATGCGCCGTGGCCAATCGCTGGTCGTGTGGGCGATTTCGGAAGGACGCAAAGCGGCGGCTTCGGTCGATGCCTATCTAAATTCCAGCGCAACGTCAGATCGTTCACAGCCGACGAGGGAACCTCGACGCTTGCAAGAGTTGGCTTCCTGAGCCGGAGTGGGACGGGGCTGAAGCTTTGCGCGCAAGAAATTCCCCTTTCGACTTTGTTCGTGATTCGTAACACGAAGCAAATTTATGAAAGCTTCGGCTTTTCAGACCGCAGAATGCGAGTCACCGAGGGGGAACAGGGTGAGTCCGGAGGAGAAACCGGCTGGAAACGCTTGGACTCCCGGCGCTGCGGGCTGACCGCACAGCCTGTGGTGCTTGCGAAACGTGCGAGGCCGGGCTGTTCACTTCCCGTCCTACGGTTGGCCGCCCGGCTCGCACGATGAAACATCCTTCCCCGCGGCGAGCACAGCTCAAGCGATTCCTGCGGCCTTGCTGCGCCCGGGGCGGCGCGAAGCAGCGACTTCGACCCGATTTCGTCCGTTGGCTTTAGCCCTGTACAAAGCCTTATCCGCGGCTTGAAGCACTTGTTCAGCATTGGCCGTCTGTGACAAGCCAGCCGCGACACCCATACTGACCGTTACAGAAAGAAGCTCGCGCGATACAGGCCGGGCCAGCTGCCGAATTGCATCCGCCTTTCGTGCGTGATTTCGGCTTCGGCCAGAACGGCGGTCGGGGCCACGTGGAACCTGACGCCGTTCGCTTCCTCGCATGTGGAAGTGCGCATTTTCGATGGCAACGCGCAATTGTTCCAGATGCGGGGCGACTTCGGTCGCGGCTTTTCCGGGGAAAAGGAGGGTGAACTCCTCGCCGCCGCAACGATAGGCGTGGCCTCCGCCGGTGACGCGCGCCAGCTTTGAAGCAACGAGGCGCAGAACTTGGTCGCCAATGTCGTGCCCATAGCTGTCGTTGAAGTGTTTGAAGTGGTCGATGTCGACAGCCGCAATCGAATATGGCGCCTCGAGCCGATGCAACGCGTCGTTAAAAGCGCGGCGTGAAGGCAGTGATGTCAGTTCGTCGTGATAAGCGAAGAGGTAAGAGGTTTCGACGATCGAGATGGCGAGGATAGTCAGGCCTGACAGCGAATAAACGGCCGAGATTGGTTGCGCGGAACGGAAGTAGAAAGAGAGAAACGACGCAATCAGCGACCAGAACAGGGCATTGTCGGCGGGTTTGTGCGTGCGGAGGAATCGTGTAAGCAGCAACAATCCCGCGGCAACAAAGGCCAGGACGACATAACTCGGTACCGTCACGTGTGCCGGATGGCGAGCACGCGCAGCCGTAGTCTCGGTTCCATGCGCGAGCACGGCAACGAACACGGCTTGCATAAAGAGGAACAGCAGCGCGGGAGCAACATTCGAAACCGTGAAACCGCGCTCCTCGACGAAGGCGATGATGATGACGTTCAGAGGAATGACGACACCGAGAGCCGCCAGTCCCGGAGGAAATGCGCTGCCCGCATGCGCCGGCGCAAGCAGCACGATCGCCTGTTCAGCGACATAAAGAACGAGCAGGGCCAGGAAGATCCGGCTGGAATGAAAGCGCCAGGCCAGCAGCAAGCCTCCTAACAAAGCACAATCGGAAAGGAAGTGCAGCGAAGCGCTGGGGAGGGCGATCCAGCCAGAGTGCGCCAGCACGGCGGCGAAGAGTAGAAGAATTCCTCCGGGCAGGACCAGAGAACGCAGAGTCGACTTGTTCCACACATCCAAAACATGGCTCCAGGTAGGGAGTATCGAGAAATTATCTCTGCTCGCGCGCCCGGCACGGAATTGGCCGCCAAGGTTCGGCAGTTCGAGGGGAAGCTGACCTAGAGCTTCCCGATCTGAAATGGAGAACCGTTCCTGGAAATACAGACCTTGGTGCGAGCGTGATTGCGGCTGCGATTCAGCGATTTCTAACTAGACTGGTCGTGTTGGATTAAGGACGGTTTACATATGCGGATTCTTATTGCGGAGGATGATGAAGCGCTAGCCCGGTTTGTTCGTCAGGGCCTGGAGGGGGAAAACTACAGCGTAGAGGTTGCCAGCGATGGCGAACAGGCGCGGCAGGCCGCCACTGACCAGAATTTCGAGCTGGTCATTCTGGATCTGAATCTGCCCAAGATCGACGGCGTGAGCGTGCTGCGTCATTTGCGGCTCAAAAAGCCCACGCTGCCAGTTCTCGTGCTGACCCAGCGTACACGCGTAGAAGACCGGGTCGAGTGCCTCGATACGGGCGCGGATGACTATCTGGGGAAGCCGTTCTCCTTCAGCGAACTGTCGGCGCGCATTCGCGCTCTGGTGCGGCGCAGTCACCTGCCCTCAGAATCGGTGTTGCAGGTGTCGGACCTGAAGCTGGACCGGGTGAGCCGTTTGGTCGAACGTGCGGGCCGGAAAATCGAATTGACAACGAAAGAATTTGCCTTGCTGGAGTACCTGATGCGCAATGCCGGACGCAGAATCACGCGGTCGATGATTCTCGAACATGTGTGGAATCTTACCTTTGACACCACCACCAACGTGGTGGATGTTTATATCAACTACGCATCAGCCCAAGTCGACCAGCGCAAAATCGGCCGTCTGGCGATGGCCATTCAGACTGCGTTCCAGCAACTCGGAGTTTTTCCTGCGTCCGGTGCAGCTCAAATTCCCGTGCCCGCAGTTCCGCCCTTGCCTCCCGACACGGTTCAGGCCATCGAGAAAGCGAAACAGGAGGCCGAACTGCATCGTCTGCCTCCGGTGACGGACGACCAGGCGGACACCGATTCGAGCGATACCGATCTGTCTCTTCTGCAAAGCGAACTGCAGCAAGCATTGGAGAAAGAGATTTCCGAGCACGCGGTGGCGCTGCATCGGGAAACCGACGGGCTGGTCATCAGTCTGCGTGAGTTCGGATTTTTCGACAGCGGTTCCGTTTCCATTAAACCCACGGCGATGCCCGCCCTGGATCGCATCGCATCCCTGCTGGCGATGCGGACTTGCCGACTGCGCATCGAAGGCCATACCGACAACGTTCCCATCCACACGGCGCAGATCACTTCGAACTGGGAGTTGTCGACGGGCCGCTCGACCGAACTGGTGCGCCTGCTGATCCAGCGATATCGTTTCGCGCCCGAACGTCTGTCGGCCGCGGGATATGCCGAATATCATCCCATCGCCAGCAACGCTACGCCGCAAGGCCGCGCGCAGAACCGGCGCGTCGATTTAGTCATTCTCAGTGAACGCCTTGTCAGGGTCGCACCCCCACAAACCGGTTCCTCCAAGCCTTCCCCTGCGGTTCCGTGATATTCAAGGATTTCCCGCTCAGAGCCGGCAACTTCCGTTGATGACCATTTACAAAGTCGTGGGATCCATCTTGAGATTCTTCGCTTGACGCTTAGGAACCATCGAGAACGATCCGGGCAGCTACTTTGGACTGGTCAGAATCGTTTGCTGCGGATCGAGCAGAATCTTGTGAGTTCCTGCGGGAGCCGAGATCCGGAATGTTGATTCCTGCCCATCGGCAAAAACACGGCCCAATCGCACGAGCGTTTTACCGGACTCGACAGCATAAAGAGGAACCGAAGTCACCAGATCGGGCGGCGCTTCCCTCTGCAGAATCGTCCCGGTGACGACCGTGGAACCGGCTTTCGGGCTGAAGCGCACGCCTTTCAATTCCAACTTCGGAAGCGAAGTACCGTTGATCCAACCCTCCAGAAACCAATCCAGTGATGATTTGCCTTCATACCGCAGGGCCGGCGGAAGATCCTCGGCAAAGACATCAAGGAGCTCTCGAGTTGTGATCGATTGGCCTTGATAGCGCTCGCGAAACCTTCTCAGCGCCTTGACGAACGGTTCCTCGGGTCCGGTTGGGACTGCGCCCCCGTGTTGCTCGGCCTCGGCATCATCTAACATGCTGCGCAGCATGTAGAAAAGCCAGGTCGCCCGGCCATAGGTGATGGCCTCATAACCCTGGGGAAAACGCGACGACAACAGCCGTGCCCCCAGCGTGACCGGACCGGCGTCCATGGGCGCGATTCCGTCTTTGTTTTTCTCCACCAGATCGCTGCGATACTTTTCCATCACGCGATGAAATGCGGTGGGATCCTTATCCTCTAGCATCATCAGAGCGCAGTAATTGGCCAGGCCTTCAGAAAACCATTGATCCCGGTACGTGTTCCAGGTAATCAGGTCTCCCCACCACTGATGAGCGGTTTCGTGAGCGGGGATCGACTCCTGCAGCGATATCTCGTAGGGCTGCTGATGTAATTGTTGCCGTTCTTGAGCGTCGAGAAACGCGTATGAGGACAAGAACACGAGGCTCGGCCAGCCTTGGCTCTCTCCGCCAGGCATTTGGGTCAATGCGAGCTTGCTGTAAGGATATGGACCGAATCGTTCGCTGTAATAACGGATGGCGCGTGCGGCGGATTCGCCTACGCTCACCTCATTCCGTGCCGGGGAGGGACGCTGCGGCACAATAACGCGCGGTGGCTCGTGCATCGTCCGAACTGGAGGCACGTCGACTTCCTGGATGGGGGCAGTGGGGAAATTGCGCTCCACATCATACGTCGCGTAGGTTTGGACGCTGACAGTTCCAGCCTGGGTGATCGCTTCCTTATATTTGCCGAGATTGAATCCGGCGACCGGGATCGGACGATCGGAAATCCATCGCGCCGATTGCAATCCCGCGACACTGTTCGCTCCGCCCCCCGCCGCGAGAGAGACCGGCTTACCGGTAGCCACCAGCGTCCAGCCCGGTGGATACGCGAAGGTCAAGTCGAAATTGGCCATCTCCATTCCGCGATTCGGATACCACGTGCCACGCTCGCCCACGTAGAGCAGGCCGCTGGCTGCTTGAGCCAGCACTTCTCCCGCGTAGGCGAATTCCAGTTCAAGTAACCGTCCGGCTTCGGAGGGTTCAGGCAAGATCACGGCGACGATGTCGTTTCCGCGGCGGGCAAGCTGTGTCCCCTCCACGGCGGGATTGTGGATGAATTCAACCGGCTGGCCCTGCAGTTTTACGCTCTCAATCTGCAAGAATCGCGAGAGCTCAAACAGCATGACGCGAAACCCATCCTGCAGCGTTTCCACCTGCATGGAGCAATGGGCCTGTATGCGCTTCGGCGGCTGAACTTCGGACTCTATGCGGTAGCTGCGAATCTGCAACCAGCCTTTGCGTGATATCGGTCCGGGTGATTTTGTTGAGGCAAGGGATCTCCCCTGGTTTGAATCCGCCGGCGAGAATGATGTCCACACATCGTAGTAAGTGATGCCATTTTCGTTGGTACGAGCTTGTCCGGCTTCAATCTGTTCGATAGCGTGCGAATCAAAGGAGACGTCGAAGACGCCGAGCTTTGTGCCTTGCAGTCGCGCATGAAAATACTGATCGCCGGAAGTCGCTTGCTGATCGTTCTTCCGCAAAGAGGAGGCTGGCCCTTTTTCCGGCAACATGGCACTGAAGGTTATGAGAAGCCGCATGGCATCAGCCGCGGCAAGATTCTGCGCGCTCAGCTGCCAGCGGTCGATAAACTCCTGCTTGTTGTCGGTCTCGCGCAGATCCGGTCGTAACTGGGCGAAGACATCGTCGTTGAAGCGGAAATACGCGGTCGCAAAATGCTCCTCCAGAATCGCCATGCCGGTGAACAGGCTCATCGACTTGCGCTCAAGGTTATCCGGAGGTTCGAGCAGAATTTCGCCATCGCCTTCGAAAAAAGCGCCGGTAATCCGACCCATGACATCTTTTGTGAACGCGATCGTGCCGTCATCCAGGCTGATATGAATGGCGGAGCGGTCCAGCGCTGCGTCCCTCACTTCAAAGGCGCGATCCGGATCGAGACCGACTTGCCCGAGCTGCAGATAGAGTGCCTCGGCTGGTGTGGCGGAAGGTTTGTCAGCGGCAACGCATTTCACGCCCAGAACCCAGATCAGCAACCAGAGCGGGGCCAGGGCGCGCCGACGCATTTGCCGGGATAGTACTTTGGTCACGTAGTGGGCCTTCCCTTAGTTGCTAGAATGCGCCTGAATGCCGCGTCGTGTCACTTTTTTGGCCAAGTGGCTATGGGTCGCCTCGGTGTGTGTGGCATCCTGGGGCGATACCATTCATCTGAAGAATGGCCGCACTATTCTCGCCGATCACGTGCGGGAAAACGGCAACCGCTACGAATACGACATCGGCGATGACACGTATGCCATCCCGAAATCGACGGTCGATCACGTGGACGCCGGGGGAGTGCCGGTGCACGCTGGATCGGCGGCAGCAAAAGTCGCCGACCTTCCCACCTTTTCGCCGTCCGACAGTCTGGCGAATGAGGGCTCGGTTTTCGCGCAGATCGTCAAGGATGGCAAAGTCGATTCTGATGTGATCGCCAGCCTTGAGGCAAAGGGCAATGCGGAGCTCAGCGCAACCGCGAACTTCATTGCCGGAAAATTCGAATTCGAGCACGGCAACATCACGCGGTCGCGCGATTATTTTGAAAACGCGCTTCGTTTCCAGCCCGACAATTCGACCATCCTCGTCTATTATGCAGCGCTGCTGGTGCGAACAGGCAAGGCGGCGGAGGCGCTTCCCTACGCCGAGCGCGCCGTCCGTTCGGCTCCGCAATCTCCGGATGCCTACACCATGCTCGGCTACGCCCAGTTCGCTTCGGACCACACCAAAGAAGCGGTTGAATCCTGGAAGCGCTCTCTGTCTTTGCGGCCTGATCCGGCAGTCGAGCAACTGCTCGCGAAGGCGCAGCGCGAGCAGAATGCGGAGTCTGATTTCTCCCAGGGCGAGAGCAGTCATTTCGTGCTGCACTACGAAGGCAAGCAAACTTCAGAAGTGTTTCGGGCGCAAATTCTGTCCGCTCTCGAATCGGACTACGACGATCTCTCCCGCGATCTCGGCAATCCTCCACGCGACAGCATTCTTGTGACGCTTTACACCGAACAAGCTTTCTTTGACGTGACCCACGCCCCCAGCTGGTCGGGCGCGATCAACGATGGCAAGCTCCGTATTCCGGTGAGCGGCCTCAGTTCTGTCACACCGGAACTGGCACGAGTTTTGAAGCACGAACTGGCGCATTCCTTCATCAACCAGCTTTCCGCCGGCCGCTGCCCGACCTGGCTGCACGAGGGAATTGCTCAAATGCTCGAACCCAAAAGCCTCGGCGGAGACGGCCATCAACTTGCCGTCCTGTTCAAAGCGCAGCAGGAAATTCCTCTGAATGCGCTTGAGGCCAGCTTCACGAACTTCTCCGGCGTGCAGGCCTATGTGGCCTATGCCGAATCGCTCGCGGCAGTTTCTTACATCAATGACACTTATGGGATGGGCGACATTCAACGCATCCTGCAGCAGCTCAGCGAAGGCAACCCGACTGAAGCCGCATTGCGAGCCACCATCCACTCCGACTACGGACAATTAGAGTCGGAGTTAGCCAAGTATCTTGCGGACCGCTACGGCGAATAGCGTGGTTCCCTCACCAGTTTCGAACATTGAGCTTTGCCAACACCCGTCCCTGTGTTAGTTTTCCGCCGGTGAAACATCCCGTGCGTTCCTTGTTTCAACGCCGCTCACGCAAGTCTCCGGCCGTCGGGCCGCTTCCCGTGGTTTTCCCGGCAGTTCAAGGGGCGGAGATCGCGGCCGCAGTTGCCGGACAGCGCATCGCTGGAGATTTCTACGATTCGCTGCGGGTCAGCCCGGAACGCATTCTGTTCGGCTTGCTCGATCTGGCTGGCCGGCGACAGCAAAACTCTGGTATCCTCGCCGCCGCACAACGGACTTTCCGCAGCCGGGGCGCTGAGCTTTTCTCGCAGCCCGATATCAATGAGTCCAATGCCATGACCGAACTCAGCCTGGAGATCAATCGCAAGCTCATCGAGGTTTCCGAAGGTGTGCATTCGTGCCCGGCATTCATCGCCTGCTACCACGAGAAATTTGGCACGGTGTGTTACACAAATGCCGGACACACGCCCGCTCTGCTGCGCGACCGTAAGGGGATAATCGAATTACCTTCGACCGGCTTGCCCCTGGGGTTGTTTTCTCACGCGACCGCTGACGCACCGACGGTCGGCATGGACAAAGGCTCGGCCCTGCTCGTGGTGTCGCGGGGAGTCGTGGAATGCGGCAGCGACAGCCACGATCCTGCCAACGAATTTGGACTGGAACGCGTGAAGAAGGCTCTAAGGCATGCTTCCCTGAGCCATGCCCAGGATCTATGCAGGTCCATCCTCGACACAGCCGGGGAGTTCAGCGCCGGGGCGTCATTTTGCGATGACCAGACTGTGTTAGCGCTCACGCGCACGACCTGAGAGTTACAGTCTGACAACCTTCAGGGCCGCTGGCCGCGTCCAACCGGGCGGGAACCGGTTTCCCGCGAAAAAGGTTAAAATAACGAATCATCCCACGGCTCGTTGCTCGCGAGCCGAGGAAGCAGTGCCCGGTGAGTTCTATGAAAAAACTTTGTCTCCCTCTCGTCGTTGCCATCTTTCTGCCCGGGTTGGCCTCAGGGCAGGTTGTGGAACAGATCGTGGCCCGCGTCAACAACCAGATCATTACCAGCACCGAATATCAACGCAGCAAAGATCAGTTGAGAGATGAAGTCCGGCAGCAGGATCCGAATGATGCCGACAAGGTTTATGCCGAGCGGGAAAAAGACGTTCTGCGCGACCTGATCGACCAGCAGTTGCTTCTGGAAAAGGGCAAGGACCTCGGGATCACCGGCGACACGGAGCTGATCAAGCGCGAAGACCAGATGCGCAAAGACATGAAGCTCGACTCGATCGAGGCTCTGGAAAAGGAAGCGCAGAAGCAGGGCATCTCCTGGGAAGATTTTCAGCAAAACCTGCGCAATCAGATCATCACCCAGAAGGTGATTGGACAGGAGGTCGGTGGCCGTCTGAGCATCACGAACGAAGAGGCGCAGCAGTTTTACGACCAGCATAAGAAAGAGATGGAACAACCGGAATCCATTCGTCTGAGCGAGATTTTGGTCGCTCCCAAGTCTGCGACGCCCGCGGGTGCAGCGGCCAAGACCGACGCGAGCGTGCCGGCTGCCGGCACCAATGACACGCCCGCGCAGCAAGCGGCCGATGCTGCTGCCCTGGATGCTGCCAAGGCAAAAGCTGAAGATCTACTAAAGCAGATTCGTGCAGGAGCGAGTTTCGAAGATATCGCCAAAAAGTATTCTGACGGTCCTTCCGCTGCCGAGGGTGGCGATCTTGGCGTCTTTACACGCGGCAAACTCGCCAAGGAACTCGAAGACCAGACCTTTGCAATGAAAGGGGGCGAGATTACCGATGTGATTCGCACGCGGCAGGGCTACATCATCCTGAAGGTCACGGAACACGAGCAGGCTGGTGTTCCACCGATGAAAGATGTGCTCCCGAAGATCCAGGACGCGCTCTACTACGAAAAGCTGCAGCCCGCTCTGCGCGCCTATTTGACCAAACTTCGCGAAGAAGCCTACATCAAGTATGCGCCGGGTTATGTCGACAGTGGTGCGAGCCCGAACCAGACCGAGCCCATCGAAACCTCCGCCACGAAGGAGGCCAGCGCCAAGAAACTCAACAAGAAAAAGAAAAAGCTGGGCGTGCTCTAATTCCGATTGAGGGCGCGCAATCTTCGCGCCGATTGTGACTCTGCGTTTATACTCAGCTATTCATGAAGGATTTCTACATCTCCGACTGCGCCTGCCATGAGAACAAGGTCATCACTTCCAGCTTTGTCGTGGTAGGCAAGCAGATTAAACCGAAAAAAACTGGCGAGCCGTATCTCGCGCTGACCCTTGGCGATCGCAGCGGCCAGCTCGAGGCCAAGATGTGGGACAACGTAGAGGACGTCCTCGACTCCTTCGAACAGGATGACTTCCTCAAAGTCAAAGGGCTGATCAACAAGTACAAGCAGCGCTTTCAGCTGACGATCCACAAGCTGCGCAAACTGGGGGAATCAGAGATCGAATTCGCCGATTACCTGCCAAAAACCACGAAAGACATTGATGGACTTTGGCAAACTTTAGCGGACTTCGTTGCGACCTTCCAGAACGCGCAGCTGAAAGCTTTGATTCAAGCTTTCATGGCCGACCCTGAAATCGCGGCCGCGTATCGCAACGCTCCGGCAGCGAAAACGCTGCATCACGCTTATATCGGCGGCCTGCTGGATCACGTCGTTTCCCTGTTTCGTTCGTGCGATCTCATCTGCCAGAATTATCCGCAGATCAATCGCGACCTTCTCTTGACGGGCGCGTTCCTGCACGATATCGGCAAGATTCACGAGCTCACCTTCAAGCGCTCGTTTTCCTACACCACCAAAGGCCAGTTGCTCGGCCACATGATCATCGAACTGGAAATGCTGCGGGCCAAGCTGGCACTGTTGCCCGGCTTCCCCGATGAGCTGAAAACCCTGGTAGAGCACTTGATCATCAGTCACCACGGCGAATACGAATTCGGATCTCCCAAGCTGCCTATGTTTCCGGAAGCGCTCGTGCTGCATTATCTCGATGATCTCGATTCAAAGATGGAAGCGATGCGCGCTCACTTTGAGCGCGAAGCAGGACTCGATGGTCCCTGGACCAGCTATAACGCGTCCCTGGGGCGGCCCTTGCTGAATTCGGAGAAGTATCTGGCTCCCGCGAAAATTGCGACAACAGCTCCAGAGGCGACCCCACGCAATGGCCGGCATGAGTCCGACGTTTCACCCGACGAAGTTCCTACTTTGCCCGGTCTCGAACCGCGACGCTAATTTGATCCGCAAGATGCCACAGCTGGATTACTCGCTTTCGGCGCGCGTTTCCGCAAAAACACTAGAATGAGTTTGTATGCTCGATTTCAGCCGCTTCGAGATTCTCACCTTCGACTGCTACGGCACGCTGATCAATTGGGAAGCCGGCATTCTTGCCGCGCTGCATAAAGTGCTGACGACGCACGGCAAGACGCTTGACGATGCGACCCTGTTGAAGCTCTATGGCAATTTTGAGGCCCGCGCGGAACAAGGACCCTTTCAGCCTTATCGCGAAGTCCTGCAATCTGTCGTTCACCAGTTCGGCCGGGAACTGGGATTTACGCCCACGGCTGCCGAGGCCCGCTCGCTTCCGGATTCACTGCCCAGTTGGCGCCCATGGCGCGATACGGTTTCCGCCATGCGTCATCTGCAGACCCGTTACCGGTTGGCAATTCTTTCGAATGTCGACGATGATCTGTTTGCCGCGACCCGTCCGCAGCTGGAAGTTGAATTTGACCAGGTAATCACCGCGCAACAGGCGCAGGCCTACAAGCCGTCGCTGAAACTGTTTGAGTTGGCTCTGAGCCGCATCCAGGCTCCCGCTCACCGTGTGTTGCATGTAGCGCAGAGCGTTTATCACGACGTGGTCCCGGCGCAGGCTCTGGGGCTAGCTACGGTATGGGTGAATCGACCTTCGGCGCGTCCGGGTGTCGGGGCGGTCCGAGAAGCGGAAGCCAAACCTGACCTCATCGTGAGCAACCTGGCTGAGCTTGCCGAGTTGGCAATTCGCGATTGAACTGCCGTCAGCCCAGGCTAGAGATTCGAAGGAACTCGTACCAGCCGCTTGCGAATGGCCCACATCACGAGCTCGGCTTTGTTGTGAATTCCGAGCTTTCGCATCAAGTTGAACTTGTGCGCGTCCACCGTTTTTGCACTGAGTCCGAGAGCGCCTGCAGTTGAGCGTACCGTGCGTCCTTCAGCGAGCAGTTTCAGCACTTCTCGTTCGCGGGCGGTCAGTGCGCGCGGCGAGGCGGGTTGCGATAGCTCGGACCAATCCGCTCGTCCTCTGCGCGGCAATTCTTTGACTGCGCCGCGCGGCGAATGAATCTGCCTTATTTTTTCCAGCAGCTCTTGCGCCGAAGTGGTTTTCACGGCGCAGCTCGCCTCAGGCCGGAGTTCGGCGTCCTCAGTCATCGAAAGAAAGAACAGTCGAGTCGTAAGAGAAAGCCGTCCCAGCAGGATTTCGAGTTTTTCGGGCGCGAAGCCGAAAACGTCGGCGTCGGCAATCATGATCTCGGGGTGATGTTCCAATACGTGCTTCAGGGCGTCGGCCGCGGTTCCGGACTCACTCACAACTTCAACGTCGGGTTCGTCCTCGAGCAGGCGGCGCAGCCCCTGGCGCAGCAAAATGTGATCGTGCACCAGCGCGCAGCGGATTTTGCGAGTCCCTAACATGCTTTAAATACCGAGGCCACGAGGCCAGTTGTTCTCCGCGCCAGAAAAATCTTGTCCACGCAAGAGCGTGCAAGCCATTGAGGCCCACGAACCTGATTGCAACACAAGCATTCATTGTAAACCCTGTGCGGTTTGACTTTGCACACCACGCAATAAAAGCGCAGTTGCGATTCGTGTGTGCCCGTGTGCCTCAGGTACAATCGAACGTTTATGTTGCGCTATTTCACGGGCGGAGAATCGCATGGCGAAGCCTTAGTCGCATTTCTTTCCGGCATTCCGGCGGGGTTGAGAGTCGATCAGGCTTTCGTGGACCGTGAACTGTGGCGGCGGCAGCAGGGCTACGGCCGCGGCGGACGCATGAAGATTGAAAGCGATTCTGCCCATATTCTCTCCGGCGTTCGCCATGGAAAAACGATCGGTTCCCCGATTTCGATTGAGATCGAGAATAGAGACTGGAAGAACTGGCAGGAATCTTTGCCCGTCGCTGATGGAGATACTGACAAGCACAAGCGGGTTGCGTCGCCGCGGCCCGGCCATGCCGATCTTGCGGGAGCGTTGAAATACAATTTTCCGGAAGCGCGGTACGTGCTGGAACGAGCGTCGGCGCGCGAATCTGCGGCCAGAGTCGCGGTGGGTGCGATCGCAAAGTTGTTCCTGCGCGAACTGGGCATGGAAGTTCTCAGTCACGTCGTCACGGTGGGAAGCGTTACGCTCACGGGTCCCGTCGCCTGGGATAGCATTTCTGCGCTGCACAAGCGCGACGAGGTCCTGCTGAACTGCGCCGATCCGGAAGTTGAGCAGCGCATGAAGGAAGAAGTCGACAAGGTCTTGAAGACCGGCGATTCACTGGGAGGCGTGTTCGAGGTGGTCGCGCATGGCGCTCCACCGGGCCTGGGCACTTACGCGCAGTGGGACGAGCGCCTCGATGCGATGCTGGCTGCCGCCGTCATGTCTTTACAAGCCGTCAAAGCGGTCGAGATCGGATCAGGCGTCGCCGCGGCTTTCGCGGCTGGATCAACGGTTCATGACGAAATTGGCTACGAGGCGATCTCCGGCTTCACCTCGTTTTCACGGGCGCACAACAATGCGGGAGGCATTGAAGGCGGCGTTTCCAATGGCGAAGAGATTCGCGTTCGAGGGTATCTGAAGCCGATTTCAACGCTGCGGCGGCCGTTGCAATCGGTCGACTTTGCGTCGCGTGCTCCGGTCAAAGCTGCCTACGAGCGTTCGGATGTTTGCGTGGTGCCGGCGGCCGGAGTCGCGGCTGAAACGATGGTCGCATTGACTTTGGCCCGTTGCGCCCTGGAAAAATTCGGCGGCGATTCCATGACCGAAACCACCAGAAATTTTCAAGGATACTGCCAGCAGCTGAAGAATTACTGATGATCTATCCCATCGTAAAGTTCGGCGATCCGGTTCTCGAGAAGCCCGCGGAAAGAGTTTCCGCATTCGACGAGGAACTCAAAAGGCTGATCGACGACATGTTTGAGTCGATGTACTCGGCCCACGGAGTCGGACTTGCCGCGCCGCAGATCGGGATTGGCCGCCGCATCGCGGTCATCGACATCACTTTCAAAGAGGACCCGAACGCCAAGCTCGTGCTCATCAATCCCGAGATCATCCGTTCGGAGGGCAAGCACACGCAAAGCGAAGGATGCCTCAGCATTCCCGACTTCCGCGAGAATGTGACGCGGCCCAATAAAGTCACGGTGCGCGCACAGGATATGAATGGCAAGACTTTCGAGAAGACGGGAGAGGAACTGCTCGCCCGCGCGCTTCTGCACGAAACCGATCATCTCAATGGCAAGCTTTACATCAGTCATCTGAGCGCGCTCAAACGCGATCTGATGAAGCGCAAAATCCGCAAACTGATGAAGGCGGGAGAATGGTAGGAATTGAGTCATCGAATCATTGAGTCAATGATTCAATGACGCAATCGTTCCATGACTGAATCCCTCCATCTCGTTTTCTGCGGTACTCCGCAATTCGCCGTTCCTGTGCTGGAAAAGCTGGTCGCGGCTGGCTTCAGCGTTGATCGGGTTGCGACTCAGCCTGATCGCCCCAGGGGACGCGGCCTGGAGCTCGTCGCTTCTCCGGTGAAGCAATCAGCGCTCAGACTGAATCTGCCTACCGTCGAGCCTGAGAGAATCAAGACGAACGATGAGTTCCGCAACCAGCTCGCTCATCTGAAACCAGATGCAATTATCGTCGTGGGTTACGGTCGTCTGATTCCGCAGTGGATGCTGGATCTGCCCCGGTTTGGAAACATCAATCTGCACGCGTCGCTGCTGCCAAAATATCGCGGGGCCGCGCCCATTCAGTGGGCGATTGCCAAGGGTGAAACCGTCACCGGCGTGACCACGATGCGCCTCGACGCGGGTCTCGATACGGGCGACATACTCCTACAGCGCGAAGTTGCCATTGAACCGGCCGACACGGCGGAAACGCTCGCGCCACGGCTTGCATCGATTGGCGCCGATCTTATGATCGAAACCTTGCTTGGGCTGCAGGCCGGAGGCATTCAGCCTCGAGCACAAGACAACGCGCAAGCGACTCTGGCTCCGATTCTCAAGAAGGAGGACGGTGCCATCGATTTTTCGCTGCCAGCGAGTGAGATTCTGAATCGCATGCGCGGATTTCAGCCCTGGCCGGGCGCCTATACGAAATTTCGCCAAAAGACTTTGCAAATTGTGCGGGCCCGGCCAGCAGATGAGGAAGTGCCGCAAAGCGAGCTGCTGGTTGCGGGGAGTCGTGTACTTGTTGGCTGTGGCAGAAATACTTCTCTTGAATTGCTGGACGTTCAGTTAGAAGGGAAAAAGCGCATCGCCGCGCGCGACTTTCTTCATGGCTACAGGCCAAGGCCCGGAGAAAAGTTGGGTTCCTAAACTCCGTTCGCGGGAGGAGTGCCCGCGCCACACCTGTCCCAGTTGTGACGGGATATTCGTCCGCAGCTAGAATGCACCCATGCCCGCTTCTCCAGCGCGTGCCGCCGCATTCGAAATCCTGCTTCGAATCGAGCGGGAATCGTCGTACGCTTCCGAACTCTTGCATTCTCCAGTTTGTGCTGGCTTGTCGAGCCGGGACCACGCTCTCGTTACCGAACTTGTGCTCGGAGTTTTGCGCTGGCGATCGCGGCTGGATGAGGAGATCGCAGCCGCCTCATCGCAGTCCCTTTCCAAGCTGGACACCGAAGTTTTGACCGCCCTGCGATTGGCTTTGTATCAGCTCCGATGCCTGGATCGAATTCCGAAACGCGCTGCTCTTAACGAAAGCGTCGAACTGGTGAAACGGGCGCGCAAAAGGTCTGCCGCAGCATTCGTGAATGCGGTCTTGCGGAAACTGGCTCGCAAGACGGAGAGCTATTACTTCGGCATTCTGGAAACAGCCGACCTGTCACTACGGTCGCTTGCTAGTGCGCTGGCGCATCCTGCCTGGATGATTGAGCGCTGGATCGAAGAGTACGGTCCGCTCGTCGCCAGCAGAATATGCGAGTACGACCAGCTCATTCCGCCCACCGCGATCCGGCTGCGCGCCCCGTCGGCCGAGGATGACCTGAAGCAAGAAGGAGTTACCGTCAGTCCTGCACAACTTCTCTCGTCCGCCCGGGTGGTTATAACAGGAGAAGTGGCCCAAACGCAGGCTTTCCGTCAGGGTCACGTCGTTATTCAGGATCAGGCTTCGCAATTGGTCGCAGCTTTGGTCGCGCCACGCGGTCACAAAGAACGCGACAAGGGCGAGGCCACCACACCGCTTTCACCGCGCGTGCGCATACTCGACTGTTGCGCCGCGCCAGGCGGAAAGACGCTCGCCATGGCAGACCGCAATCCAGATGCGTCGATTACTGCCATTGAGCTGCATCCACACCGCGCGAGGCTGCTGAAAAAGCTGCTGCGCGCGGCGCAAGTTCTGGGACACATTCAAGTGGTTGTTGCCGATGCACAACGCCTGCCGACGTCCCTACCTTTTGATCGTGTGCTCGCCGACGTTCCCTGTTCCGGCACGGGCACGCTCGCCCGCCATCCGGAAATCAAATGGCGATTGCAGCCGCACGACCTGCAGGATTTGCAAGCACGCCAGAGCGCCATCCTGCAATCGGCCGTGGCGCGGGTCGCCTCCGGCGGGCGCGTCGTCTACTCAACGTGTTCTTTAGAAAGAGAAGAAAACGAAGATGTCGTTGCGCAAGCGCTGGCGCAGAACAATTCCTTCCGCGTCCACGATTGCCGCGTTGAGCTCAATCGTCTCAAAGAGTCTGGCGAGCTTGTCTTTTCCGATGTTGGATCGCTCACCCGTGGTCCTTACCTTCGCACGATTCCCGGCCTTCACCCCTGCGAAGGTTTTTTCGCAGCGATTCTGCAAAAAATCTAACGACCGTCGTGCCGATCCGGGCATGATCCCATAGAAATTCAGGATCTCTCCTGCTTGAGCCTCAAGCCATGAAACGCAGAGTTCGCTGAGGCATCCGTTCGGCTTGAGGGAGTTCGGCGCAGGCCTAGCGCACTTCCAGATTCACAACCGCTCCCGCAATGACTTTCTGTCCGGGAGCGGGCGATTGATAAACGACAATGCTTGCGGGAGAAGGTTCCGGGGCAGGGGATGGCGCGGGACTTGGCGTCGGTGTTGCTGCTGGCGCGCCCGCGGTTGGTGCAGTGGAATTCGGCGTCGCTCCTGGGTTTTGCGGCGCAGGGGTGGAAGACGCATTCGCGTCGGGAACTTCTGAGATCGGCGGTGGCGCCACGCTTACGCTCCCCAGCTTGAATCCCGCATCTTGCAGCGTCTGGCTCACGGTTCCCAGCGGTTGCCCAACGAAGCTGGGCATCACGAAAGCCTGCGGCTGGACATCCGTCGTGATGAGCAAGTTGATGTTCGGCTCAAGCACGTCGGCTGTTTTCGCAGGCGGATTCTGCGCCAGAACCTGATCGGACGGAATGCCGGGAACTTCCATCTCGGCCATCGACGCGATGTCGAGGCCGCGTCGCCGGATATTCAATTCTGCTGCGTGCTCGCTCTG
>JASHQK010000187.1 GCA_030039195.1 Candidatus Sulfotelmatobacter sp. | reverse complement strand
GCATGGAAGCGCAGCGCACCGCGGATGTCGCCGCGCTGGCTGCAGCGCGCGTGATTTCAATTTCTGGAATCACGGGAGACCCGAATAACGCAAGCGGCGATTGGGCGCTGATCTGCGGGAACAGTCCCGCTGGCGCGGCGACGCTGGCCGCGCAGGCCGCAGCTGCTCAGACCGTGGGCAACGCCACGCCAACAATGACGGTGCAGTACTCGGCTGGAGGTCAAGGACCCCAACCGTCATGCGTGGGATTACCGGCTGCGTTCGGCGTGAATCCCATGGTTACGGTGCAGGTCACGCGCAGCAATCTGCCGACATTCTTCTCGCACATGTGGGGAAATACCGGGAACACGACCTCGGCCACAGCGACGGCGGAGGCTTTCAATCCGTCGAACTCGGGAAACGTCGGCAATAGCGGAGCGACGGGAGTGATTATCCCGGTGCAACCGCGTTGCGTGAAGCCCTGGATGATTCCGAATCTCGACCCGATGAAGCCTGCGGGATGCACCAATAATTGCTCCCATTTCGTCGATCAGCTTGACGGACACATTCTCAACCCGGGCATTTCTCTGAACGGCAGCAACGCAAACGGCGTCATTGGCGAGCAGTTTTGGCTGGCTTCAGATTGCCGGCACACAGGCTCTTCATGCACCTTGCGGCAGTCACCACCGCAGGCGAATTATTCGCTCAGCCCTTATGTGATGGTGAGTCCGAATCTGCTCTACCTGCCGGGACAAGCACCTACTTCCACTCCGGTTGCGGTGCCTTCGTCGGCATCTGGGGGCAGCTTGTGGGAGCAGGCAATTGCGGGCTGCGATCAGTCGACGGTTTACCAGTGCGGGGTCTCGAAGCAAAACACGATCGATTTGAGCGAGAATCCCCAGACGACCAACGACATGATCAACGGAGTGGAAAACCTGACGCGTGAAGCCACGCCAGGCTCTATCGACGGACAGGACCAGATCAACGTGGCCAGCTATCCATTTCAATTTCAGGCGGGAAGCTCGAATCCGGTCCTGGGCAGCGGGAGCGCCATCAGCAGCAGCAACTCCATCGTCACGGTTCCGCTTTACGATTCCACTAATGCCATCTCAGGGTCGGGGACTTCGCAGGTCACAATCGTTGGTTTCCTGCAGGTGTTCATCAATTACGTAGATCAGTACAGCAATGTGAATGTCACGGTGCTGAATGTATCCGGATGTGGAAATGGCACGAATACGACGGGAACCGCGGTCACAGGATCTTCCCCGGTGCCGATCCGGCTCATCACGCAATAATCAGGCTCTCAACCCGTCACTGCGGGTCGGTCGGAGGATCCGGAGGCGCATTCACATCGGGCGCATTCATATCCGGCTGCTGTGGCGGAAAATGTCTCGGCTCTGGTTGCCCTGAAGCGGGAGGCGAAGATGCGGTTACCGGCTGCGGCGGCTGATCGGTCGTTTCCAAAGCAGGCAGCGGTGCGGGTCCCCCTTCAGTGCGAATAGTCAGGATGACGCGATCAAGTTTCTTCGGATCATCGGCAGCATTGAGAATGAGGAAATTGAACTTCGATCCGTTCAACAGATGCGCGAGAACATCTTGCGCCGGAGCGGGACCGAAATCAAAAACGACTTTCTCCTGATCGGCAGCTGGAGCCAGAGAAACTTGAGCACCAGTGCGCTGCTCGACCGCGAGGAGGATCTCGGCAAGAGTAACTCGGTCGGCCTTGATAGTCAGCAAACCATTCGCGAACTCGACCTCAAGGGAGGGCTTGGGAGGATCGGGCGGAGCCCTCGGTTGCACCGCCGGCGGGCTCGACGAAGCTACAAGCTGCACGGCCGGCTCGCGCCATTTGTCGATGGCCACGGGCACGCCCGATGGCAAAGCGGTGGTCATTTTGATCATCACCGTTCTGCCAGCAGGAAAGACTTGATACGTCTCGGGACTATCCCAATCGACCACGAGTCGCGTGACGGGCGGCCTTGAGCGAAACAATCCGGCGCGTATGTCTTTGACTGCTCCGACGTAGATGGACTGGCTGCGCAGTTCGTGCCCGGGCACAGCGTCGGGGAAATCCAGCACAAGCCGATCAGGGCCAGTCAGCACCTGGGCCTGCGGAACAATAGGAGCGCTGGCTTCAATTTCAATCTCGACCGAGTCCTTGCTGCCGACGATCTTGATCTGGCGGATTACCAACTGACCAGGAGAACCGATCCCGGCCGGGGCGGGCCGCGATTGGCCGCTTGTCCGGACGCTTGCGGCGAATGCCAGCGGCAAGATCAATGCCGCCCACAGAAGACGACTTGCGAGGATTTGCCAAAAACGGCCCATGAACATCTCGGGAGCTGTTAAGAATTTTCTAGCCCGATTGTAGCAGCGGAGGTCGGGTAGGTCACACACGTTGGTACACGGGACGAGCACGACCACTGGTTAAATTCTCGATGAAAACGGTGCCTGCTTCGCCGAATCTACGTTGCTCGGCAGACCGTGACGCTGATAGACTCCCTCCACGGAGGAGAGTTGCCCGAGCGAAGGCACGTGGCGAACGTGGGAACAATCGCTGCGCGGGCGAAAAATTATGCCCGTACGTCCGCTTGCTGAAGACGATATCCCACAGGTAGCCGACCTTTATTGGAAGGTTTTACGCGGGCGCAAAGGTGCGACACCCCCAGCCGTTCGCTCCTCCCTGCTTGAGCTTTACTTCGAGAACCCGTGGATCGACGGCAGCATGCCGTCTCTCGTTTACGAAGAAAAGGGAAAAATTGCCGGATTCCTGGGCGTCATTCCCCGTCGGATGTGCTTCGGTGGACAGACAGTTCGCATTGCCTATGGCGGAAATTTTGTGGTCCATCCCAACTTTCGTACGACGTTGGCTGGCCTGCACATGTTGCGCACCTACATGGCGGGCCCGCAGGATCTATCGCAAACCGATTCGGCCAATGACACCTCGCGCGCGTTGCTGGAACGGCTGGGTTTCACCACCATTTTGGCGTACAGCGTGCATTGGGTGCGGCTGCTCCGCCCGGCGCGCAGCCTGACGTTTGCTCTCTCGCAACTGACCAAAAATGCTCTGGCGGATTCGCTGGAGTTCGTCTCCAAACCCTTCTGCAACCTCGCGGATGGATTGGCGAGCCGATTTTCGGGCAGTCCATTTCGGCAATCCCCACCTTCGTTGACGGCCAAGGAACTCGATGTCGAAATGCTTCTGAATTGCATGACGGAATTCCGCGGCGGATTCTCGCTGTGGCCGGAGTACGATGCCACGTCTTTGCGCTGGCTGCTCGATTTCATGGAGCGGATGAAGGGACACGGGAAAAGTCTACGTAAGCTCGTTTTGCGCGACGAGAACGGCAGTGTCGTCGGTTGGTATATCTACTACCGCAACCCGGGAGCCTTTGCGGAGGTGGTTCAACTGGGAGGAGTACGAAAACGAATTCCGCAGATTCTCGACCATCTCATTTATGACGCATGGAGCGATGGTGCCATCGCCCTGCATGGAACGGTCGACCGTCAACTCATGGGCGATTTTTCCCAAAGCAACTGCTTCTTCAGCTGTCGAGGAGGGTGGACGGTCGCTCATTCGCGCCAGCCTACGTTTCTGGAACTTCTCCATCACGGCGACGCCTTCCTGTCGCGACTCGACGGCGAGTGGTGCTTCGCATTCGGCGGTTGAAGTCCCCTCCCTTTTCGCTGGGCAAATTCCGACT
>JASHQK010000186.1 GCA_030039195.1 Candidatus Sulfotelmatobacter sp. | reverse complement strand
TTGCCCCTGTGTACAGGGAAACAGCGAGGCTTAAGTTTTCTTCGGAATCTTCTCATCGACATAGGAGGTTAACGAGTGGCGGCGCCACCGCCATGAGTACCGATCCGATACATGATCGCTTCGATTTTGGACAAACTGGACAGTCTAGGAAATCAGCACCCGCACAGGCTTCTCTATTCGTACATTGATGTGAACGGCAATCCGATTGGGGGCTACTCCTATGAGTCGTTTCTCCACCGGACGAAGGTGATCGCCGGACACTTGCGCAAGCAGCACGGCTTCCAGTCACAGGACCGTCTTCTGCTGGCTTACCCGCCGGGACTTGAGATGATCTGCGCGTTTTTTGGCTGCGTACGCGCAGGATTGATCCCCGTGCCCGTCTATCCGCCTAGTTCTCGTGATTTTCAGAGTGCACTCTACAAAATGGTTCACATCGCAAAGGATTGCCAGGCGGCGGGCGTACTCACCAGCAAAGACTACCTCGGATCCTTGAGGACCAATCTGGCCAGAAGCGGAGTGTGTTCCTCCGGGGTAGATGTGGACTACATTTCCAGTCTGCGTTGGCTGGTAACGGAAGACTTCGTCGACATGATTCCGGGGGAGATACCCAACGGTGGTTCGGAGGTTCTGTTTCTCCAGTACACATCGGGGTCGACGCGCGATCCGAGGGGCGTGATGGTCACGCACGAAAACATCCTGCACAACTGTCCTCTCGTGATCGACCATGACGCGCCGGTTGTCGTGTCGTGGCTGCCGCAGTATCACGATATGGGTCTGATTGGGTGCTACCTCTATCCGGCGCTGAAAAGCGGCACGACCTATGGCTTTGCGCCAACCGATTTCATTCAGCGCCCGACCTTGTGGTTCGATGCGATCAAGACTTATGGGGCCAGCGCCTCTGCGGCGCCGAATTTCGCTTACGACTATTGCCTGCGCGCGGGGCGGATTTCGCAGGAGAGTTTGGAAAGCTGCGATCTCAGCTCGCTCCGGCAACTGCTGGTCGCCGCCGAACCCGTCAAGCCGGATACTTATACGCGGTTTTTGCAGACATTTCAGCCGCGTGGACTGAAATCGGAAAGCTTTTTTGTCGCCTACGGGCTGGCAGAGAACACTCTGGGGGTTTCGCTTGGCGGCCGTAATATCGTTTCCGTCAACAAGAATGCGGTTGCACTGGGCAAAGCCCGCATGACCAAGGAGGTTTCCGAAATCGGCGCTGCGACTCAGATTGTCAGTTGCGGAACGCCCCTGCCCGGTCTCACCGTGAAGATCGTAGATCCTGAAAAACATGTGGCTCTCGAACCGGGCCGAATCGGCGAGATTTGGATCGCTGGAGGGAGCAAGTGTCCGGGTTTTTGGAACAATCCGGAACTGACGATGAAGCTGTTCCACGCCCGGCTGGTGGACGATAGCCCCTACGATGACGGCTACCTTCGGACCGGCGATATGGGCTTCTTCCATGACGGTGAACTCTTCGTGTGTGGCCGTATCAAGGACATGATTATTCTGCGCGGTCAGAACTACTACCCGCAGGATATCGAGGCAGTGGTGGAGAAGGCGTCCGGCTTGATTCGTGCCAATTGCGTAGTCGCATTCCAGATTAATGAAGACAGCGAGCCGGCACTGGCGATCGTTGCCGAGGTCAGGAATCTGAAAGCACTGCCCGATCCGCTGAAGATTGCGGCCGCCGTCCGGAATTATCTCAACGTGGAAGTGGCGCTGATTTCTTTCATCGCACCGCGGGCGATACCGCGAACCAGTTCCGGCAAGATCATGCGCCACAAAACCAAGCACATGTGGCTGCAGGGCCAATTTACCGTCCTGTCGGAGTTTTCCAGGGAAAAGGAAACCGAATCCTCCGCCTCGGGTTCCTCACGCCAATCGCCCTTCGACATGTTGAAAGCCCGTTACAACCTGACGGGCACGGAGACGTACAACCTCGTCGAAGCCGGGCTGGATTCCATGGACCTGGTCGTGTTCATGCACGAGATCAAGGAACTGCTGAAGAACAAGGACGCCGACCTGCTGGCGAGGCAGGTCGATATCGGGCTGATTCAGCGAGTGAGCGTAGCTGAGCTGTTTCGGCTGGCGGAACAGTTGGAGCGTGCTCCCGAAGAAGCGCTGGTTCCACTGCGCCAATATTTGGCGGCCTTCCGCGAGCAGCAGCGAGCTGCAGAACAGCGGATGATGAGCAACGACAGGAGACTCGTCTTCGAGCCCCCGTCGCCTGCGCCGTCGCCGAAAACGACGATTCTGAAAAATGTTCTGCTCACCGGTGGCACCGGGTTCATCGGACCGTTCCTGGTGAAAAGCCTGCTGGAACAAACGCGTGCGAACATCCATGTTGTCGTCAGGTCTTCCGACGAGCGTCAGGGCAAGCAGAGACTGCGGGCAGCGATGGAATCGATGGGCCCTTGCCCGACGGAACTGATGGAGATGTTCGAGACCCGCGTAATTCCTGTTTGTGGGGATCTTGGCCAGAAGGATCTGGGATTGACGCCGGAGGTCTGGGATGGCCTCGCGAATGAAATCGATACGGTGTTTCACAACGGCGCAACCGTAAATTACTTGCTCAACTACGACCGGATGCGCGATGCGAACGTGCTGGGAACGAATGAACTTTTGAGGCTGGCATTTGAAGGCCGTCACAAGACTTTCAATTATGTCTCGACTACGTTCATCTTTGGCTGGGCGGTCAAGAAGGTTCTCTACGAGACCGACTTCAACCAGAACATGGAGCTTCTCGATTTTGGCTACAGCCAATCCAAGTGGGTTTCGGAGCAAGTTGTGATGGACGCGCGCCGCCACGGGCTTACTACGCGGATCTTCCGGCCCGCGCTGGTCAGTCCCTCGGTTACCGGCGGAGGCAACAACTTCGACATCGCCGTGCGTTTAGTGGCCTTCATGATCAATCACGGCATTGGAGTTGATGCTTTGAACCAGGTGAGTTTTGTTCCGGCGGACATTACGGCCAACAACATCGTCGCGATCTCCGCCACTCCCGGAACCGAGAACAAGACGTATCACGTGGTTCGGGACGATTACGCGAACATGCTGGATATTACCGGCCTGATTACCAAAGCGACGGGCCGGCAATTTGAGATTTTCAGTCTTCCCGACTTCGTTCCTGAACTGATCAGGAGATGCAGAAAAGAAGATCTGCTCTTCCCGCTGCTGGACTTTCTGGTGGGCTCAGTGGACAACATCTCAGCGATGGAGTTCAAACGTTACGACAGTTCCAGCTATCAGGCGGCTCGGAATGCCTCCGCATGGGGCAAGCCGGACCCGTCTTTGGAAGATACAGTCAACGGCATTCTGCGGTTCATGCAGCGAAGGGGAATCATCTCGGTTGGAATGCGCGAGTTTAACGACGTGCGTAGCCTGCCGATCGCCTCATCTGCGAGTGCAGCTGGCCTCGCACCGTGATAGTTACTGCTTCCGAAATACGAGAGTCTCTTTGATGTGCTGACCGGTTTCCAACGTGCCCGTCGTGGTCAGCGTCATCTGAGCTCCGTCGGGGGAAACGACCCATCGATCTTGCTGCGTGATTTGATTGTCGCGCCGGTAAACCGCGTCGACCATGTGAGCGTCAAGAAGTTGCAGCGTCACGGTATCGTTACGGGAGTTTTTCAAATTGTATTCTTTGCCATCAAAGCGAGCGCTGTAGCTAAAGTCGCCGGAGAAACGCACGCCATCGTTTCCCTCCGCCTCGATCTTGAGCGTCAGGCCCTGGGCCATCCGGGATTTGCTCAGATCCTCGGTCCACTCGCCGGCAAATAAATCATTCGGCGACTTTTTGCCCCCGCTTCGTTTCCACACGGTGGTCTCGTCGGGGTGGCCTTTTTGTAAAGTCGTGCTGGTTAACTCGTTACCGTTCTTCGAGAGCTTGTCGCGAATCGTGACCACCACAGCTCCGTCCTTCTTCTCTTTGACCTCGACCGCGTGCTTATCGATCCTATGCAGCTCGATTTGATCAAATGCCGGGTTACCCTTTACGGATGTGTCATGGCCGTTCACTTTGGCTGTGAAATCGAGGTGGCGCTCCCCCGAAATGACCACGTGAACTTCGCCATGTTGAGACGTGATGGACAGTTTGTTGGGGGGATCGATGGAAGACTGCGCCGAGATCAGCGTCCAGGAGCCGATGCGGGGATCTGCGGCAACAACTTGAATAGTAGCGAATAACACGAAGAGCGCGAGCTTGTGCAATCGTCCTCCTGGAACCGTCTATTCTTACCACAATATTACGAACGTGTCGGGAATGCGAACCGCCCGCCTTTCTCTGAACCGGTAACGATTTTGAGTAGTGGGGCAATCCCGTATTGCCGATCTTTCCGCCAATCCTCTAGGATTCTGTCAGTGGCAAGCCAAACGAAAAGCAAATTTAGCCCGCTCTCCGAACCTCGCGTGAAATGATGACTTCTGCGCACGTGCGCCATTTCTGGCTCGCCGCAGTAGTGCTTGCCGCTGTCCTGGCGCTGCTTCCTTTTTCCTTTCATGCCGAGCGCCATCTGGAGACTGCAACGCGCATCGAAAGCAGCGAGGCGGGCAAGATCCCCCAGGAATTAGCCACCCGCTTTCATTCGCCCTTCGTGGACCGTGTGGTTTTGGTGATTCAGGGACTTCCTCCTGCGGATTCGGAGGAGGGCGAGCAAGCGTTAGCCACGATTGAAGGGAGACTGCAGAATGAACCGGGTGTGTCCGGAGTGGTTTCCTATCTTGATTTTCGCGATTCGATTTTCCTGGGCAAGGGAGGGGGAACTTTCATTCTGGTCGGACTCGCCTCAACCGAGGGTTCCGTAGAATCGCTCGTCCCCAAGCTGCACGACCTGGAGAATTCTCTTCAAAACGAATTGCGAGCCCGTTATCCGGCGGTGAAGTTCGAACTGACGGGAGAGACTCCACTTAATTTCGACATTCGGAAAGCCAGCTCCGACGACGTAAAGCATGCCGAGAGTCTTGCGATTCCGGCCACGCTCGCGCTTCTGCTGCTGGCTTTTGGAAGCATGGTAGCAGCGCTGATTCCGGTCGCCATTGGTCAGCTTGCCATCGCCAGCGCTTTGGCGATGGCAGGGTTTCTAGCCCTGCGCTGGCACTTGTCGATCCTGGTGCAGAATTTGTCCACGATGCTTGGCCTGGGGTTGGGAATCGATTATGCGCTTCTCATGGTCAGCCGCTTCAGAGAAGCCAGTGCTACCGAGCAAAACAGATTCAAATGCTCGTCCATCGCAGCACGTCAGGCGGGGCGTACACTCCTGGTTTCAGCGGCGACTGTCGCCATCGGATTCCTCGCGCTGTTGACAGTCCCCATCAGCGAGATCAGTTCTATCGGTATAGCGGGATTCCTGGTGGCAGGAACGAGCCTATTGCTGTCAGTCACCCTTGTTCCGGCGCTGCTGGCAGCTCTAGGCCCGGGCATCAATGCTGGCCGAGTCCCGTTTCTTGCAAATTGGGATGCGCATCGGGCTGCAGGGAGGGAACACCGCTGGAGACGATGGGGAAGAGTGGTGGTGGCCCATCCCTGGCTTGCCATCCTTCTGGCGGGTGCGCCCTTGCTTTTGCTGGCGGCGCAAGCCAGGCGGTTAAACACCGACGTTCCCAGAGGGGATTGGCTGCCATCGCAGGCGGAATCGGTTCGCGCGCTGCACACTCTTGAAAAAATGGACCGGGTTGGCATGGTGTACTCGTTGCGTGTGATTCTCGAATTGCCAACCGATTCGATTGGGCAAACGGACGCGGGCTGGAATGCGCTGGACCGTTTCAGCAAGCGGCTTGCCAGCGACCCTCGTTCCGGCCGCGTAATCTCTCTCTCCACGATTGCCGGGAGTGACCGGTCTCAACTGATCAATATTTCGCGTGATACGCGGCGCGCTTCTCTGAGTAGCGACGGGCGAGCAGCGTTAATTGAAGTGTTACCCGCGACGTCGGTCACTTTGAACGATCAAGTCCATTGGGTGCGGGAACTGCGGAAAGACGGCGCCCAGGTTCTCAGCGGAGTTCCCGGCGCCACCCTGCGCATTGGAGGCATTCCGGCGCTGACTGCCGACTATCAAACGATTGTCAGGGATCGGTTCACTTCGGTATTAGCGCTGGTAGTTGGAGGAACGCTTCTGGCGCTTCTGGGCGGCTTCCGATCACTCTTCGCCGCAGTGAAAGCAATTGCTCTGAACTTACTGTCAGTTGCTGCCTCGTTCGGGGCATTGGTTCTGGTGTTTCAGGAGGGACATGGAATTCGCTTCTTCGGAGTTCCTGAGGGAACAGGCAGCATATTTCCGATTGTCCCCATCGTCGCTTTCGCCATCGTCTTCGGACTCAGTATGGATTATGAAGTATTTCTGGTCGCGCGGGTTCTCGAAGCCAGAAGGAGCGGGCTGAGTGAATCGGAGGCGATCCCCGAGGGGATTGCCAAAACTGCGGGATTGATCACTAGTGCCGCAGCGATCATGATTGCGGTGTTCGCAGCATTCACATTCGGGGACTTCCTGGTGATTAAGATGCTCGGGTTTACGCTGGCCGTAGCGGTGTTCATTGACGCAACCATCGTTCGCATTGTGATTGGACCTGCACTTCTTCGTGTTGCAGGCGACTGGAACTGGTGGCCTGGGGGGATACAACCGCACGCACAGCAGTGATCGCCACCGGCGAATGACGCAAAATCAACGTGCTCTTATCGCGCGGGCGCCCGGACGCGGACAGGAGTGTCCGCGCCACATGGATCATTTGCCTTCAAGCGTAATGTCGCCGACGCCAACGTGGGCGCGCAGTTCGTACTTGCCGTCCCCCTGATACTTGAGCGTCTTGCCCAGCCATCCGCTGGTTTCGCCGTAGCCGTCGCTGTTGACGTCGCCGATGCCGGTGCTGGCGCGCACCAGGTGATAAGTTGAGGGCTCGCGGGTCACGCGAATGTCGCCCACGCCCAGTTCGAGATCCTTGTCGCCCTCGACATTCTCCACCGTGAGATCGCCGACTTTCATGTGCACGTCGACATTGGTGTTGGCGGGCACTTCGAGTTCGACGTCAAACTGCGTATTCGAACTCGGAGCGTGAAACTCGAGCGTCGCATCGGAGCCGCGCACGTCGAAATCGACCGAGGAATCCTTTAAGTTGCTCTCGCGGTGCGACTTGACCGTGTAGCGCAGGCTGATCTTGTTGGCGTCGCCGCGGCGGATGTGCATATCCCCGACGCTGAGATGCACGTGCAGCATGCCTCCTGGAGTGAACGCGCGGGAGTCGGTGTGGGTTTCTTCATAGTCCCAGTCAGGCAGGGCATGGGCGGCGCAGAGCGGAACCAGAACCAGGCTTAGGACGACCGCTTCAAGGATGTGGCGGAGACGCAAGGCAGGAATTCGTGGCATGGAAATCCCTCGCTCAGACGTAAACGTGCCTGATAGGGATACGTGATCGTCGAGCGAAAGGTTCCGGGAAGTTGCTTCGATTTTGCAGACAGCACGCGCCACCCGTCTGCCTTAGGTGTGGAAGTCGGCTACGCCTTCCCAGACAAGTTGAACGGCGATCGCCAGAATGAGAAAGCCGAAGATCCGGTTGATCGCGCCGACCGCGCTCGGACCGAGGCGGCGCACCAGCGGTCCGCCCATCCAGAAGAACAGCATCACCGTCAGCGCAATGGCCGCGATGCCGATCACCATGCCAATGTAGGCATACCAGTTATCGACATCCGCCGCCAGGGCCATGACGACGCCGATTGCGCCGGGACCAGACAGCAGTGGCATGGCCAGCGGCGTAAGCGCAATGTCTTCTTTGCTCTCGGCTTCGTGAGTTTCGGCCGGAGTCATTCGCGCCGTGGGAGTCACCATGCCCCAAGCCGTATTGGCGACGATAAGCCCGCCAGCGATCTTGAGCACGGGAAGAGAGATTCCGAAGAAGAGCAGAACGAACCGGCCGAAGAACAGGAACGTGATGAGGATGAGGAACACCCACATGCCGGTTTTGAATGCGGTCCGATTGCGATCACGGGCATCCCACGACGAAGTCATCGTGAAGAAGATCGGAATTCCTCCGAAGGGATTGACGATGGGTAACAGGGCAAGGAAGGTCGCCGCCGCCGAAGCCGGCAATGTGCGGAGAAAGTGCGCGAGAGCATGGGTCGAAGTCATATTCAACGGTAGCTCTCCAGTGTTTTGGCAGCGCGGTCAAGAGCGGCCGCCAGGGACGACAGCTCCTGGCGCGCGCGTTCCGCATCCCCTTTATCCAGCGCTTCGTTGACGCCCGGAATCACCACAGCGGCGTACCCTGTGTATTCCCCCGGGGCATAGATCGCGTGGCGATACCAGGGTCGATGCGGCAGTCCCTCGGGAATCAGCAGAGCCCGTTCGGTCGCGAGCAGAGCTTCGTTAAGACGGCCGACATTCGGTGGCGGATCCTTCTGCTTGCCCAGGATCTTCGCTCCGGCGCTTTCGAAACGATGCGCGGCGCTCGTCACCGGACCGAAGTCCAATGCCTGCGGGCCGAGTTTGTCGTCGGCTCGTTTGCGCGCGGCATCGAGATAAGCTTCGACTTCCTTCCCGTATTGTTCGTAGTCGTAAGGCAGCACTTCGGCGTCCGCCATGCGAAGCGCTTCCAGTCCAAAAATGCGCGCCATTTCCTGCTCGTAGACGAAATCCGGATCGGCGAACTTCTTGAACCACGTGAAGTCGTCGAAGGTCGAGTGATACACGCCGTACGAACCGCTCGAACTCATGTCGGCCGAGGGTACACCCAAATGCTGCAGGAAGGCAGTGTAATCCGAGCCGCTGCCTAGATCGCCAACGGGAACATCATTTTCGGTCTGCGCCGCCGGTTTGCGCCGCATGTCGGAAACGGCTTCAGTCGGCGATTGCGTCGACGCAGCTTCCGGCTCCGACGCTTTCTGCCAGACTTCATAGACCGTCCCACCTTTCGGGCTGGGCACGGCTTTGGTGACGTCGCGGATGAATTGTTTCAGGCTGGGCACGGCCGACGCCCCGAATCTCTGACCGGAGACCGCGACATCGACATTGAAATACGCGGCAGCGCTACCGAGTTCGGACTCATGCTGTTCGGCCCATTCGGTTGATCCCATCAGGCCTTCTTCTTCGCCGTCCCAACTGCAGAAGATCAGAGTGCGTTTTGGTCTCCAGCCGGAATGCAGCAGATCGCCAATTCCGTGCACGGCTTCGAGCATGGCAGCGGTGCCACTGTTGGGATCAACTGCGCCGTAGACCCAGGCGTCCCGGTGATTTCCCGCAACGACCCATTGGCCGGGCAATTCGCTGCCCGGAACACGGCCGATTACATCCCAGAGTGTGCGGAACTGATAGTTCTGCTCAAGATGCAGTTTGACGCGGCTCGGTCCCGGTCCAACGTGATAAGTAAACGGCAACGCGCCTTGCCAGTCGCGTGGAGAGTCCGGGCCGCCCAGATGCTGCAGGATCGGCCACGCATCATGATAGGACAGCGGTGTGACGGGAATTTTCGGCATCTGCGCCGATTGCTGCGGAGAGATGCGTTCGGACGCGGGAAGCGATGGAACGGCCGCGATACCCGGCGTGGTGGGATCACCGGGAAACTCGAACATGTATCCGACCGAGCCGCGCTGCACGCCGGTATCCGGACGCCATGGTCCCTCGGGATATTTGTCGCCGCGGCGCCAGCCGTCGTCCGCGGGATCGGAGTAGATGATCACGCCGGCGGCTCCGTGCTGCTGCGCGACGAAGACTTTTACGCCACGGAAATTCTGGCCGTAGCGCACGAGCACGATCTTGTCGCGAACATCGACGTTGAGCCTTGCCAGTTTGTCGAAGTCTTCAGGCGTGCCGTAGTTGGCGTAGACGACATCCGCTTCAACATCGCCCGACGGTGACATACTGCTGAAGGGTACAACCACCCGGGGATCGTCTTGGAAGGGATCGTTTGCAACATGCTCGCGCGTCGGACCATGCATGGTGACGCCGGCGGGTGCGGTCATGTCGACGCTGATATCGGCGGGATAGTTAATCCAGACTTTGTATTCATCGATTTCAGTGTCGAGGCCAGCTTCGCGGAATTTCTGGGCGACATAATCGGCGGTTGCCTTGTCTTCCGGCGTTCCGGCCATGTGAGGGGCCTCGGTCAGGATGCGCAGATGCATTTCGGCGAGCTTGGCATCCGGAACGGAGAGAAATCGGGATTCGGTGGCCAACTCGGCGCCGCTGTCGCGGAAGCCGAAGATCTCGGTGGAAGGTCCCGCGTTCCGCGCAGCCGGAGTGGAACTGGGAAACACGATGACAAAAGAAAAAAGGGCAAGAGAAAAAAGTTTCATGGAGCTCCCGGAACGGAAACAGTAAGGTAGCACAGCGAGCGAAGTGCTGGTGAGATCGGGTTAGCCCCGCGTCTGCCCCACCCCGATGATCTCGTATTTCGACGAACTCAACTCGGCGAGTGCGAAGGGCCCGCGGCAATGGAGTTTCTGCGTGCTGATGCCCATCTCCGCGCCAAAGCCGAATTCTCCGCCATCGGTGAAACGGGTGGAAGCGTTCCAGTACACGGCGGCGGAATCGACTTCACGCAGGAATTTGCGGGCGTTGGTCTCGTCGCGCGTAATAATCGCATCAGAATGTTTCGTCGAGTACTTGTTGATGTGGGCGACGGCTTCGCCGACGTTCGCAACCACGGCAACCGCCATGCACAGGCGCAGATATTCTTCGTACCAGTCCTGCTCGCTTGCGGAGGTTACCGGCAATCCCGCGGCGAGGGAGCAGGCGTTCGTATCGCCGCGAACTTCGACTCCGGCTACGATTAACTTCTGCACGATGCGCGGGATGTAGTCCGCGGCTATGCGCTCGTGCACCAGCAGTTTTTCTGCCGCGTTGCAGACCGAAGGACGCTGCGTTTTGGCGTTGAGGACAATCGCGTCGGCCATATCGGAGTCTGCGGATTCGTCGACAAAAATGTGGCAATTCCCTGCTCCGGTCTCAATCACCGGAACAACCGAGTTCTCGGCTACGAACTTGATCAGGCCAGCTCCGCCGCGCGGAATGATCACATCGACCAAACCTCGCGCCTTGATCAAATCGTGCACCGATTCACGCGAAGAAGAATCGAGCGATTCGATCGCGCCTTCCGGGACACCGGGAACTCTGGACATGATTTCGACCAGGCACCGGTTGGTTTGCGCGGCTTCTTTGCCCCCACGCAGCACGATCGCGTTACCGGTCTTCACCGCCAGCGCGGCAGTATCCACGGTGACGTTCGGTCGCGATTCGTAAACGATGCCAATCACGCCGAGAGGCACGCGCACTTTGCGGATGCGCAGGCCGTTGGGCCTCGCCCACTCGGCGAGAGTTTCGCCGATGGGATCGGGCAAGCCCGCGATCTCGCGGACGGCTCGAGCCATATCGCGAACTCGATCGGGAGTGAGAAGCAGGCGGTCGCGCATCGCGCCTTCGAGGCCAGATTGTTCGAGGTCCGCGCGATTCGCTGTCAGAATTTCTGATTCATGCGTTGCGAGCGCATCGACAATCCCGAGCAGAATCGCGTTTTTCGCTTCTGTTGTGAGCTGAGCGAGTTGTGCCGAGGCGTCGCGTACGCGCAGCAACTTGTCATGCGCCGACGTGCTGGTTATTGAGGAAGTAGTCATCTATTTGCCCAAGCCTGATCCTTCATCCGCGACGCGCCTGATTTCCGCCCAGGTCGAGCCGGCGGAAAATACGTTCCAATCTTGCGCATCAAGGCAAGTGTGATCGCTTGCGGATGGCGCCCATTGACGATGGCCACATGCACGCCTACTTCGCTGGCCAGTTTGGCGGCGCGCAATTTCGACAGCATCCCGCCGCGTCCCAGGGAACTCGTCCCATT
>JASHQK010000185.1 GCA_030039195.1 Candidatus Sulfotelmatobacter sp. | reverse complement strand
CCCGCTCGATTCATGGAGTGCCATGCCCTACCCCAGAATCTACAGCAGAATTTCCCTCGCGAGCAGATTCCTGCTGCTCGTCAGCTTCATTACACCAGCGCTGGGACA
This sequence comes from Candidatus Sulfotelmatobacter sp., assembly GCA_030039195.1. Classification (GTDB taxonomy): domain Bacteria; phylum Acidobacteriota; class Terriglobia; order Terriglobales; family Acidobacteriaceae; genus Sulfotelmatobacter. The sequence continues at coordinate 3,730 of JASHQK010000185.1, read as the reverse complement.
GTCTCGCCTGCAGTCCGGGGCAGCGGCTGCGGCCTCAGGCCCGTCGTTCGACGTAGCCCTCGGATACAGCTATCTGGCTATGCAGCTTCCGGGCGCAGGAAACGTCAATCTGAACGGCCTGGACGCAAGCGCAGGAATCGATTTCACCCGCCATTGGGGCGCGGTTGCCGATTCCAGTTACGTTCGCGCGTCGGATGTGTTTGGAACCGGGCATGACAGCTACGTTCTCAGCGCTCTCGCTGGTCCGGTGTTTTACCCCTACAATCACGGCGAAACCCGCCTCGCGCTGCGGGCGCTGGGCGGGGCTGGACTGGTAGACAGCGCGGTCCCGGTGACGGGTCCGTCTTACTATCTGCATGGATGGGTGGCGCGCCCTTCTTATGGTGCGGGCGGGGGGCTGGAACGCACCCTGTTTGGTCCGTTTGCGTTCCGCGTTAATGCTGACTATCTTCGCACTGCGTTTGTGAACTCCTCGGAAACCGTGCAGCTGCAGAATAATCTGCGGCTCACCGGCAGCATCGTGTTTCGCTTGAACGCACCGCAGAGCTCGCGGTAAGCCGCTTATCCTTAGTACCGATTCTCTCCGCGGCCGCAGGGCGCGTCGCGCGCATCTCAGGCGCTGTCGTTTCTCCCGCGAGCCCGGCGTTTAAATCTGGCGGTCAAGCTACAACAAACGCCTGCTTACCAGATCGCACCGAGAGAATGCAGGATCAGGACGTCTCCGGCGGTCAGCAGGTTCGACGAGAGAACGATCGCGTAGGCGTAGCGCACATTGAGATTGGTGGTGACGCACCAGGCTTCATGTTGCCGAGCGCTTCCACAATGCGAGCACACGCCTTTCGCGCTCGCCGGCGCGTTCTGCTGCCACGACGACGGTGCGATATTTGGCATAAAATCCTCCTGATTCTCCAGCAAGTCGACTCGAAAGGGTCCGCTGGCTTTCTCCTTTTACTTGTTGAGATGCTGTTGCTGCGATTTTCCGAAACGAAAAATCCTGTACTTCGGGGTCGATTTCTCAGTATTGCGGTAGGCTTGAATCCCTAGCAGCTCAGAGAAGGTCTGCTTGCATCTTAGTCGTGCGCAAAGGCTACGATTGTGCGTGATAGCTGCGCGAGAACGCACCGCGTGCCCACCAGAGGTTGTATTGCGAACCTGCGGCGTGCAATAGCTTCGCGTGCGGGCATCGCGGAACTTCTTCGTTCTGTTTGTGTTTAAATTGCACTGGGAGGTGAGAACTATGGAGCGAGGTTCGAGCAGGCTGAGCGTGCTGCTGCTGGCCCTGGCGATGGCAGGGTCGCTGGTGGGAATCGGATGCGAGCACCACTACTATCGCGTCTACGATCCCTATTACACCGATTATCACGTCTGGAACCCGGACGAAGCGCGATATTACCATCAATGGGCGGTCGAGACCCATCGCAATCCGGACCGCGATTTCCGCAAGATTCCTCCCGGTGAGCAAAAGGAATATTGGACGTGGCGGCACAATCACGGCGACCACGACCATCACTAGAAAGTTGGGAAGCGGGCTCTCAGTGAGCCAGATCGCTGAGAGCCTGATCGGTCGTGGTGAGACGGGCTCCCGCCTGCCGAAGCTCGGCGATGGCTTTTTGTCCGTCTTCTTTTCTCAGCGTTTCGATTGCATCCTGCACAATGGCGACGCGCCTTCCGCGTTCGAGCAAGCCCTTGGCCGCAAAGCGGACGCAATATTCGGTGACCACGCCGAAGACGACGAACTCGGCTTGAGTTCCTAGCCGCTGTACGAGTGCATCGGCATGGCGGCTCTGGAAGATGTCGAGCGTCTGCTTCTCCAGCAAAATCTGCTGATAATTCGAGAAATCTTCGGGCAAAGCGGCCTCCGGTTCGTTGGGCACCCGCGCCACTCTCTCGGTAAGCGCCTCGGGAACAAGCTCGGCTCCGATAGCTCCTTTGAGGCAGTGGGGCGGGAAGATTTTGAATTCTGGATCATTCGGCGCGTGAAAATCGCCATGCGATACAAGGAAAACTCGCGCCTGCCGTGCTGCATCGGTAAGCCGACGGATGTTGGGAATCAACTTTTCCGCTCCGGGCACGTATAGCTTTCCGCCGGGCAGCACGAAGTCTTTCTGCATATCGACTTCCCAGAAGATGAAATCGCGCGAAACCATCGATTCTTTTCCTGCGTCGAGCGTAGCATTCCGAGCAGCGCCCATCAATCGCGACGGTCCGTCGGCAGCGGGTTGGTTTCAGTTTCCTCTTCCCTGAGGCGTCATCCCGAAGGCCCGCGTTTGTTATCAGCGGGCTGAGGGATCTCGCGAGCACCGGCTGAGATCCGCGCGAGATCCCTCGCTCCGCCTGAAAAACGGCTGCGCTTGGGATGACGCCATTGCTTGAGATATAGGTTCGATCACATCGAAACTGATCCATCGCCGTGCCGCGCATCGTTCGATTCCTCGCCCACTTCTATGATTTAATCGCGAGTTCGCAAAAATTCTCGCCTTGCCTTGATCTGGAGAAACCCATGCACAACGGTTTGGAACGTTGCGTTGTCATTGTTGCTCTGTTTTGTTGCGCGATCCTCTCTCGCGCGCAGTCGCCCGATTCGACTGCTCCGCCCCCCGATCTCGACTCCTACGTCACCGCTTCCATGAAGACGTTTGATGTGCCAGGCATCGCCGTGGCCATCGTGAAAGACGGCAAGATCGTCGTGGTCAAAGGCTAAGGCGTTCGTAGACTGGGCGATCCCACCCCGGTCGATCAGTTCACCATGTTTGCCATCGGTTCCAACACCAAGGCATTTACTACGGCAGCACTGGCCACGCTGGTCGACGCCGGCAAGCTCTCGTGGGACGATCCGGTCTATCAGCGGCTTCCTGGCTTCGTGATGTACGACCCCTACGTCTCGCATGAGATGACCATCCGTGATTTGCTCACGCACCGCAGCGGAATGGGGCTGGGCGAGGGCGATCTTCTCTTCTGGCCACAATCGACTTATACGCGCAACGAAATCATTTACAAGCTGCGCTTCATGAAGCCGAAGTCGAGCTTTCGCAGCCACTACGCTTACGACAACCTGCTGTACATGACTGCCGGGCAAATCATCCCGGCCGTGACCGGTATTTCCTGGGACGACTACATTCGCGACCGCATCTTCGCTCCGCTCGGCATGAGACATTCTGTTGTTAGCAACAAAGATTTCAAGCCCGGCGACGACTACTCCGCGCCCCATGGAAGCGTCGAAGGGAAACTGCAAGTTCTTCCCATAGAAGATCTCGACAATGTCGGTCCCGCAGGCTCCATCAACTCCTCGGCGGCAGACATGGCGAAGTGGGTCGAGTTGCAGCTCAATCGCGGCAAGTTCGTCGACCGCGAAGGACGGCTTTTTTCGGAAGAGCGTTCGAAGGAGATGTGGTCCGCGCAAACGATTCTTCCCATCAATGATCCTCCGGCGCCGCTGGCCGGGCTCAAAGCGAAGTTCGCCGATTACGCGCTCGGCTGGGGATTGCGTGATTATCACGGACGAAAACTCGTCGGTCATACCGGTGGAGCCGGTGGATTCGTGTCGCGGGTCATGCTCGTGCCGGAAGAAAACCTGGGCGTGGTTGTGCTCACCAACGCCGAGGAAGACGGGGCTTTTGATTCCATTCTTTATCACATGCTGGATTATTACTTTCATGTGCCGCCGACAGATTGGATCGGCGCATTCAAGGCGGTGAGCGATTCCGAGGAAAAAGACGCGGCCGAAGCTATG
>JASHQK010000184.1 GCA_030039195.1 Candidatus Sulfotelmatobacter sp. | reverse complement strand
AAACTCCGCCCAATCGCTCAGAACACGACCACATAGGACCTCACTAAACGGCGCGGACGAAAATCGCAAGCCTATGTAACTGCAAGCGAATGCGTAAATCAAGAACGAATGTGGTCGGGACTCAAAATCCGCCGGTACTTGATACCTTGGGGGGCGACTCCTCTCCCGGCAGCCGAGGATTTTGTTCTAGGTATCTAAGCAGCAATCCATTCTTCAATCCATGCAACCTTCGTCTTCTGCGTGCTTGTAAGGGTTTGGGCGGTCCCCGGCGGCGCCGCAAGTTGTTGAGAGGACTGAAGAGATGGGCTTTGACAGGGAAGAGGTCGATGGTTCGAATCCATTCGGGCCTACCATCGTTTTCAATCACTTAGCACCGTCAGCCAAATTCCCACGCAACTTTCTACCTGTGATTTCCTACCTGTGTTCATTGTCGCGACTTTTTGCGCTTCGCGTCCAAAAGGAGCATTCTGCTAACGTGTCAACCCCTACCGCTTACGCTCCGCTGCACTGGAGGCGCAGTGAACAAGCAACCCGTCTATGCCGCCGTGGCTTTATGCCTCCTTTCGGTAGCCTTCACCCAGAATTCAACCGAACTTGAGAATCACGGGATAGTGGTCGCCAACATGGATCGGTCGGTCAAACCCGGTGACGATTTCTACCAGTACGCCAACGGCGCCTGGATCAAGCGCACCGAAATTCCTCCTGATCGCGACGGAGTGAGCGGCGCAACACCGCTTCGCGATAAAACTGACAAGCGTGTCGCAGATCTGATTGCTGACGCCGCCAGACAGGGAGCGGCAACGGGCGACCAATCGCGCAGAATTGCTGATCTCTTCAAGTCTTATATGGAATGAAGTGGGCATTGGGGCCAAGGGTAACTGAGCCCCCTGCGACCGCACCTCGACGCGATCCTAGCCATCCACGATAAACGAGATTTGGCACGAGCCCTGGGGGAAAGTCTACGGGCTGATGTGGATGGACTGGACACCTCTGCTTCCCCTACTGCGAACCTTTTCGGGCTGTGGGTCGCGCCGGGCTTCAATGATCCAGAACACTACACACCTTATTTGCTGCAAGGCGGACTGGAGCTGCCGGATCGTGAATACTACCTTTCCCAGAGCGCGCAAATGCGTGAGATACGCAGCAAGTACCAGACGCACGTCGCGGCGATGCTGAATCTTGCGGAATTCGGCGATGCGGACGCTCGCGCGGCGCGGGTCATCGAACTAGAGCATGCCATTGCTGAAAAACACCTCAGCATAGTGGAGAGCAATGAACTCCAGAAAGGCAACAATACCTGGAAAACGTCTGACTTCGCTACGAAAGCCCCGGGCCTTGACTGGGCAGAATACTTCCGCGGCGCGGGCCTTAGCCAACAAGGCAGTTTCATCGTTCGGCAGCCGACGGCGTTCGCAGGCGAATCTTCTCTGGTGGCCTCGGCCGCGCTGGAGACCTGGAAGGACTGGCTCGCGTTCCATCTGATCGAGGGCTATGCCGTAGGACTGCCGAAAGCCTTCAGCGATGAACATTTTGCCTTCTTCGGAAAGATACTTTCTGGCACGCCCGAGCAGCCCGCCCGCTGGAAACGCGGCATCGAACTGGTCAATCAATATCTGGGTGACGACGTAGGGAGACTCTACGTGCAGCGCTACTTCTCGCCCGAGGCTAAGGCCCAAGTGGAGGCAATGGTGGCGAACATCGTGTTGGCCTTCCACAAACGAATTGAAGCGCTGACATGGATGGATTCCGTTACCAAGGCCGAGGCGCAAGCCAAGCTAGACTCTCTTTATGTGGGTGTTGGCTATGGGGAGAGCTGGCACGACTATTGGCATGACTCATCAGGCTATGAAGTGAAAGCGGACGACATCTTCGGCAATCTATGGCGCGGCGACCTCTCGGCCTACCACCGGCAGGTTGCGCGCCTTGGTGGCCGAGTTGACCGAAAGGAGTGGTATCTCACACCCCAGACAGTAGATGCGGCGGAGTTGCCGACGCAAAACGCGTTGAACTTTCCCGCTGCGATTCTGCAACCGCCAGCTTTTGACCCGCAAGCCCCGACGGTGGTCAATTATGCTTCGATCGGAGCAGTGATTGGGCACGAAATCAGCCATACCTTTGACACCGAAGGCAGCGCGTTCGATCGCACCGGGCGTATGCGCAACTGGTGGAAACCCGCCGACCTCGGCGGCATTTCCGCCGCCTACGATGCGTACCGCGCCTCCCTCCCCGGCCAAGTTGCGCCTTTCAAGGACGGATTGTCTGGAGACCAGCAATTCTTCCTTGCATACGGTCAGTTCTGGCGTGGGAAGTACCGCGAGGCTGCGCTCCGTCGGGAGCTGTTGAAAGACGTACACGCTCCCCATGAGTTCCGGGCACTTACGGTGCGCAACCTCGACGCATGGTACGCGGCATTCGATGTGAAGCCCGGAGACAAGCTCTACCTAGCCCCGGCTGACCGCGTGCGAATTTGGTGAGAAACGCTCGGATCGCTTTCGCTACTGCGGCAGCCCCACCTTCCGCACCAACTCGGCAAACCATGGGTCAGCACGGATGGAATCCAGTCTGTAGTCGGTCTTCAAACCCGTGAGACCTTCATCATGTTCCTGAAAGGCGGTGTTGAGCCACTGGAAAGCCTGATCTTTATCGCCCAACTCGGAGTACGCCTCAGCAATTTGGTATGCAGAGCCGTAGGCTGACGAGGGTTGAGTCTTGCGCTGTACTTTCAGGGTTTCGATGCTTTGGCTGAGAGCACCCTTCAAGCCTGCTGAATGAAACCCTTGTTCCATTGCCGAGGCATATTCTGAAAGATTCTGGTCACCCGAAAGCTGGCTCTCAACCTTGAATTCTTCGATGGCCTGTGGGTACATGTGTTTTCCCCAGTAGGCATTGGAAAGACAATCATGCGCGTCCGCGTAGGTGGGGTTCTCGTTCGTCACTTTCTTGCAGATGGCGATGGCTTCGTCGAACTGTCGCGCAGAGTTGTGAACGAATCCGAGAACGTAGCTGATCTCTGGTGACTGCGGATCGAGTTGCTGGGCACGATTGGCTTCGGCAAGTGCTTCCTGCTCCATGCCGCCAACGATGCTGATATTGAGTGCGTAACGACTATGTACTCGCGCATTGTCAGGATCGAGTTCAATGGCCTTCTTGAACTCGGCTACTCCTCCTGCGATATCCCAATCTTGAGCCATCATCTGACCGCCCAACACTAAGTGTGGTTCCGATAACCTCGGGTCTAGCTCCAGTGCCTTTCGGGCTGCGGCCATCGCCTTCGGGTGATCTTCGACGGGGCTGTCGCCGTAGTCTGGTAAGAACGAATAGACTCGGGCCAGACCTGAATAAGCCAAGGCGTAGCTGGGGTCTTTGGCGATGGCTTGATTGAAGTAGGAGACTGCGAGTTTAAGGTTCGAGAGGTTCTGATTATCCATATAGGAACGACCCTTCACGTACAACTCGTGGGCTTCTGGATTCTGCGTCCCTCGTTTGCTGGCCTGCTGCTTTTCCGAAGTGTTGGGTTGTTGGCCGTAGGCGGCGCAGAGGGTGCTACCACCGATGCACAGCGCAACCAACACGCAGGTGAAGTAACGCATGTCTGTCCTCCGTGCGCGGGCGGACGCAAATCCCAGGATTCTACTCCTGCCCGCTGATCTTTGTGAGAGCGACAAACCGAAGCCGAGATTTTTGTCGTCAGGTTCGACACGGAAGAGGTCGACGGTTCGAAGCCATTCGGGCCTACCATATCTTCCCGAAATCTTGCTCAGGTGAGGTCCCTCGCTGCGCTCGGGATTTCGGCTCTCGGTCAGCGAACCAAGCGAGCGTCCACCTGTTAGAATCAATTTGCATGCTGCTTCCCTTCGTCCGCGATCTCTTCGCGGACGTGGAAATTTTGCCCGGCTTCACGCGTGCAGCCTCCCATCTGAAAGAGGGCACGGGGCGGATACGTGTTTCCGGACTCACTCCCACTGCGAAAGCCTTGCTGCTCGTGCTGTTGCGCCGCGCCGCCGACCGGCCGCTGATCGTCGTTGTGAACGATAACCGCGCGGTCGACGATTTCGTTCCCGTCCTGCGCGGCTTTGCGGAGCTCACCGGCGCCTGCGATCCCGACACTATCCTTTCGCTTCCCGCTCGCGACGTGCTTCCGTTCCAGAATCTCTCGCCTCATCCCGAACTGCAGGAAGAGCGCGCGACCGCGCTCTGGAAGATCGCCACCGGCCGGGCATCGATCGTAGTCTCGCCCATCGCGGCCATGGCCATCCGCCAGCGTTCTGCCGAGTACTACTCCGATCTCGCGCGTACCATTCGCCGCGGCGAGTCCCTCGATATCGACAGCCTGCTCGCCCATCTGAACGCGGTCGGCTATCTCGGCGCCGACGTGGTCGAGATGCCCGGCCAGTACGCCCTGCGCGGCGGCATTCTCGATGTCTATTCGCCGGAGGCCGAGCGGCCCGTGCGCGTCGAATTTTTCGGCGATGAAGTTGAATCCATCCGCCGCTTCGATCCCGCATCCCAGCGTTCCTCCAATCCGATGGACGAAGCCCTGCTTCTTCCGCTCACCGAAACGCCGGTCAATGATCAATTGCTGGGAGCAATCCACACGCGTCTCTCCGGACGCCGCGTCACCGGAAACGAAGAGATCGTCGAGGCCGCAATCCGCGCCGGCGGCGTGACCACTTTTCCCGGCTGGGAATTTTATGCGCCGGTCGCCGGCGCCGATCGCAGCGTTTTCGATCTTCTGCCTCGCGCCGCCGTTTTGCTCGACGAACCCGACACACTTCGCTCCGAGTTCGACCGCTTCTGGTCGCGCGTCGCAGAGGTGCACGAGCGCAGCGGCGTCGGCAATCTCGTGCGTCCGGAAGATTTGTATTTCACTCCCGACGCCTGGTGGCAAAAAGCCGCGTCGCTCACGTCAGCTGAAATCGAGCACCTCGGCATCACTCGTTCCGAAGACGCCGACTCCGCCATCAATTTCCTCACCCAGCCCACAGCGCGCTTCCATGGCGCAGTTCCTGCCATGCTCGAAGAAGTTCAAAAACTCACCCATGAGGGCAAGCAGGTGATGTTCGCCGTCCCCAACACCGGCGAAGTCGAGCGTCTGGCCGACATTTTCACCGAGTACAACGTTTCATTCCGCTTGGGAAGCCGCACCCGCAGCGGCGAAAGCTACGCCGATGAGACCAGCTATTTCGCCGGAGAAGTTTTGACCACGACTCTGGCCAAGGCCTACGTTCCCGACGGCGTTCTTCTTCCCGAGGCCAATCTCGCCATCTTCGGCGCGCGCGATCTTTTCGACGAATCCGATACGGTCGCATCCCGTCCCCAGCGGCAGCGATCGAAAGTTTCCGCATTTCTTTCCGATTTTCGCGATCTGCAAGTCGGCGACTACGTGGTCCACGTCGAGCATGGCATCGGACAGTATCAGGGATTGAAAGAAATCAATCAGGGCGACGGCGCAGCGGAATTCATGTTGCTCGAATATGCGGAAGGTTCGCGGCTTTACGTCCCGCTCACCCGTCTCGACCTGATCCAGAAATATCGATCGTCCGAAGGAGCCAAACCGGCCCTCAGTCATCTCGGCACGCAAGCCTGGGCCAAGACGAAGGCGCGCGTGCGCAAGGCCATGAAAGACATGGCCGACGAACTGCTCAAGCTCTACGCCGCTCGCAAAATGGCGCAGGGCCACGCCTTTCCCGCGGAT
>JASHQK010000183.1 GCA_030039195.1 Candidatus Sulfotelmatobacter sp. | reverse complement strand
TGACCAGGGTTGCCATTCGCTTGCTGGTGATTCCGCCAGTAAGTCCGGTTTCCACTTCGGCGAGCGAAAACGGCCGCGGACCCTTCTTCGCATCCTTTGCCGTCACGGGTTCGGCAACGTGCCAGTCGGCTTCCTGATTTGAAATGAGGCCCTGGGCCAGCATTTGAGACAGATCATTTTGCGCATGACGGGCGGGCGAGGGGTCTTTCTTGTACTGCTGCGCGGCTTTCCGGAACCATTTGGCGGCCTCGTGGGGATTCGGCTGCTCGAACCCCGGCACGCTCCGGAGGCCACCTTTTTCATAGAAATAGCCAAGTGTTGCCTGCGCGCTGGCATAACCCTGTTCCGCTGACTTGCGCAGCCAGTCCATGCCCTGGGTTGGGCTCACAGCGACTCCGTTTCCTGCCATGTACGCACTGGCGAGGTCGAATTGCGCTTTGGGATCGCCGGCCTGAGCTTTTTTCAGCAGATTGGCGATGTTCTGAGCCTGAGCCAATAATGCTGAACCCGCCAGCATCAGGATGAGCAGCGGCTTTGTCAGGCGCAAATGCATGAGCGTGCTGGCCGCCGATTCTAAGCAGGGAAAGAGGGCATGTCAATGCGCGTCGATTCCAGGTGGTGTATCAGTTTGAATTTAGACCCCGTGGAATCACGAACGGCTTCTCCAAGAAATTCGAGAATCACACGGCGATGGTTGCGATTCACTCTGTCTTTTACAACTATGCCCGGATTCACAAGACGCTGCGAATCACGCCAAGCATGGCCGCTGGCCTGAGCGATCACGTTTGGACTCTTGAGGAAATTGTGCAAATGGCAGACAATCACATGCCGACGCCAGCGAAGCTCGGGCCTTACAAAAAGGCGAATGCAGCATGACACAATCCTCAAAACTGGGGGTCACTAGCGCCGTTCTGCTTGCAAGTGTTTTCGTTCCGCCCTTCTCGAATTGGCGGGAACCAATTAGCTTCGCATCTGCTGGCTTGTCCTTCGTTCTGGGTCTAATCGCCGCACGGCAAGGTAGTAAATGGTGGCTCGCTATACCCTGCAGCATAATTGCTGGTTGTGCGGGATTTTGGTACCTCGCGGCTCATTCGTTCTAAAATTCAAACTGATACACTACCCGATTCCAGGGTTGCGGCCGGTGCATCTGCCCCTTGACAGCAGCGTCTTTCTGCCTCAGCATTTCCCCTATTAGTTTTGATCCCCCCTGGCACTCTTGGGCGTGCGTACCTGACTCTTAGCTGAACCCGATTCAATGAAATATTGTCCTGCCTGCCACCGAACGTATCCCGCCGACTACAACGTCTGCCCTGCGGATCAGAGCGCTCTGCAAAGTGCGCACGAACTTCAGCCGGGAATGGTGATCCGCGGTAAATATGAGATTCTCGAGCGCATCGGAATTGGCGGCATGGGATTTGTCTATAAAGGCCGGCATATCACGTTTAACGAACTGTGCGCCATCAAGATCGTGAATGACGTGATCGCCGGGGATGCGGCTTTTTTGCAGCGCTTTCAGACCGAAGCCGTGGTGACGCGGAAACTGCGGCATCCAAACGCCGTGCGAGTGGAGGACTTCGACTATACCGAGGACGGGCGTCCCTTCATCGTGATGGAATTGGTCGAAGGCAAGAATGTCGGCGAGATTCTCGAAGGCGACGGCCCTTTCCGCGTGCCGCGCGCGATTCGCATAGCCATACAAGTGGCAAATGCTCTTGGATTCGCGCACAAGCTCGGCATCGTGCACCGCGACATCAAACCCGGGAACATCATCTTGACCGCCGACGAACGGGGGCAGGAAGTCGCCAAGGTTCTGGATTTCGGAATTGCGAAACTGCGCGAGGCGGTCGGCGACGCCAAGCCGGGAATGACCATGACCGGCATGGTCGTGGGCACGCCGCTTTACATGTCGCCCGAGCAGTTCATGGGGAAGAAGGCGGGAGCCGAGATTGACGGCCGCAGTGATATTTATTCGCTGGGCGTCGTCCTGTATCAGATGGTAACGGCGCGGCTGCCTTTCGAAGGCGACACGTTGTATTCGATCATGATGCAGCACATGGAAGGCGCGGTGCGGCCTCCGCATGAAATCGCTCCAGAATTGCAGATTCCGGAATCGCTCTCACAAGTGATTTTGATGGCGATCGACAAATCTCGGGAGCAACGATTTCAGACAGCGGAAGCATTGGCGAATGCGCTTGGGCAGGTCGCAAAGGAAGTAGGGACGTCTGATGCCGGCGCAGATTTGAACCCGCCTTCTTTCCATGCAACTTTCGTGCAGCCGTCGCGGGCAACTCCCGTGCCTGCGCCCCCGGCGATCCCAGGGAACTCGGCACTCTCGCCGACTCCGCTCCAGCCGCGAACGCCGGCTTATATGAAAACGGAAGCGCTGCCGAGTCCAGCCGTTGCCATGGATTCGAAAGCCACCGCCCAACCGGTCGCGGCCCAGCCCACTGCCGGAAGCCCGATCGGTGCGCCGGGGGATTCGCTATTCGTTAAGAGCGCAGCGCAGCACATGTTTGTGCAGCAGAAAAAGCTTAACGTCAAGAACCTGCTGATAATCGTTGTATTGCTCGTGGCCGCGGTGGTGGTTGCGGGAGCTGGATATTTCAAATACCAGGCGTTCCGGCGCGTCCAGATCGAAAACGCCGTGAATGCGAAGCTGAACTCGGCGCC
>JASHQK010000182.1 GCA_030039195.1 Candidatus Sulfotelmatobacter sp. | reverse complement strand
CCGGAGGCTGTTAATCACTGAATCCCAGATCGCGCCGTCGTCGAAGAGCGTGCGATACCAGTCGAGCGTCAGATGGTGCGGAGGAAATCCTCCCACGCCTTCGCCATTGAACGAGTAAACGATCAGAACGACAATCGGTAAATACAGAAATGCAAATACGAGCAGCGCATAAGCCGGTAACCAGCGGGAACTGGTAGAGACGCCAGCTGAATTCGTCATGAAAAACTCCACTTCTTTTCCAATCGTTCGGAGAAGAACAGCAGGCTGACGACCAGCAGCAGCATGCAAAGCGAGATAGCCGCACCTAGGGGCCAGTTGTAAGCTGCGCCGAAAAGGCTGACCACCACATTGGAAATCATGATGCCGCTTGGTCCGCCCAAAAGCAGGGGAGCCAGGAAGTCTCCCAGACTGAGCACAAAAGCGAAGGTCGCCCCGGCCAACACTCCCGGGATTGATAACGGAAAAATAACTTTCCAGAATGTCTTCGCTGGAGTGGCACCGAGATCGTGCGAGGCTTCGACCAGATTGCGCGGAATGTGTTCCAGCGCCGCGTAGATCGGCAAGAATACGAATGGCGTGTAGATGTGAGTCAGGGTCAGCACGACGGCGAATGGACTGTAAAGTAGAAATTCCAGGGGATGGCGCGTCAGGTGAACGTATTGCAAGAGCGTGTTCAGCACGCCGTCTGAACCGAGAATCGTTTTCCAGGCATAGGCTCGCACCAGATAACTCACCCACAACGGAATGATGACCATTTGATAGAGCAGATCGCGGTGCTTTCCGGCGCGGAAAGAAAGGAAGTATGCCAGCGGATATCCGAGCAGGAGAGAGAACAACGTGACCCGCGCGGCGATCCACATGGAGCGCAACAGAGTTTCCCAGTAGACGGACTTCTCGAAAAGCTCTTTGTAATTTTCGAGGTTCCAGGAATGAACAATGATCCCGAAGGAAGAGACGGACCAAAAGCTATAGCAAAACATCAGCGCGTACGGCACCAGCAGAAACACGGCAACCCATGCCAGCGGCGGCACGGTCACGAGCGTCTTGTAAGCGCGGGAAAACATCAGATTCTTTCCGGAGATTCGCGGACCAAGACCGCGTCGGACGGAGAAAATTCGAATTCGGCTTGGCCGGAGGGTATCGTCCCGCTGGCGGTTCTGGCCAGCAGAATGAGTCCGTGGTCGCACTGGATGCGACTCAATTCCGTTGCACCGTGAAATGCCCGATCGATCACGTGGCCCCGGACTCGTACTGAGCCCGGCGCAGCGGAAAGACCCGCCAGGCGTACGTGCTCCGGACGTAACGCGAACAGCGCCGGTCCGTCAGGAAGCGAGACGGGCCAGGACAATTCGCCGCAGCGCGCTATGCCGCCGCGTACGTCGCTTCCTAGGAGATTTGTGTGCCCGATGAATTGCGCCACGTATGCAGTTACCGGGCGGCTGTAAATCTCGCGCGGCGTTGCCACCTGTTCGAGTTCGCCCGATCGCAGCAGGGCGATGCGGTCGGACATGACCATAGCCTCTTCCTGATCGTGCGTGACGAACACAAATGTGATTCCCACCTCGCGCTGCAAGGATTTCAATTCGATCTGCATCTGCCGGCGTAGATTCGCATCGAGTGCGGAAAGCGGTTCGTCGAGCAAAAGCAGCCTGGGGCGGTTCACCAGCGCACGGGCCAGAGCGACGCGTTGCTGCTGTCCTCCGCTGATCTGCGAAGGTTTCTTCTTCGCGTGCGCCCTCATCTTTACTTTTTCGAGCGCATCCGCGACGCGTTCAGCGATCTCGGTTGCAGGCCGCTTGGCCACGCGCAAACCGTAGGCAACGTTTTCTTCCACCGTGAGATGAGGGAATAACGCGTAGTTCTGAAAGACAGTATTGACCGGGCGCTGATACGGCGGGAGACCATCGAGCCGCTTCGTTTCCATCCAAAGCTCGCCGGTGGTTGGGTTCTCGAATCCGGCAACGATGCGCAGCAGCGTGGTTTTTCCCGATCCGCTTTCGCCCAGAATGGTGAGAAATTCTCCTTCAGCAATTTCCAGAGAAATGTCGCGCAACACGGCATTTTGGCCGAAACTCTTCGCTACGTGGCGAACGCTGAGCAATGCGCGGCGGGTGCTGCAATCGAAGGATGCAGCCGAAGGAAGTGTAGCTGTCAGAGAACTCATATAGGTTTTCTACGAGCGTTTAAGATTCGGGGTGTTGATCACTTTGATCTCTCACGAGTGCGCGCTATCTATTGTGCCGCTTTTACTTCGTTCCAAATCTCGTTGTACTTGGCGCGGCGCGGCACATTTTGCCAGAAGTAGATGTGTTTCTGGTAATTGTCGACATCGTCCAGGTGAAGAGCTCTGGCTTCCTCCGCCGACATGTACTGCGCCGCTTGCGGATTAGCGGGAACGTAATGAGTTTTGTCGCTGACGAGTTTCTGTGTCTTCGCTTCCACCATATACTCGAGAAATTTATCGGCGAGATCTTTGTTATCGCTGGCCGCCGTGATCATGAGGTGATCGATCCAGCCGGTAGTGTTTTCCTTGGGAATGGTCTCGCCCACGGGGAAGTTGGCCTTCTTCAGGTCCGCCGTGTTCAACGGCCATCCCATAGCTATGACAATTTCATGGTTCTCAAACAAGTTCGTGAGTTCGCCGCCAGTCGACCATATTTTGCGGATGTTCGGCTTCAATTCGAGCAATTTGTTCTTCACCGCATCGAGCTGTTGATCGCTTAAGTTGTAAAGCTGGGAGGGATCGGGTTTGTCGAAACCGAGGACTTGGGCCGCCATGTAGACGGTTGACAGGTCATCCCAGACGGAAACTTTGCCCTTGTATTTCGGATCCCAGAACACGCTCCACGAATCCGGGGGCTGTTTGAACGCTGTCGTGTCGTAGATGATCGGATTTGGTCCCCACATAAAGGGAACGCCGTATACCTGGCCGTTGATGCGCACCAGCGGCAGGGAAGTGAGCTGCGAGGAAAGCTGGCTATAGCTGGAAATTTTCGACAGATCGAGAGGCGCCGCCAATCCCGCCGTTGCGATCGAAGTGGCCACGTCGCTGGAAGGGGAGATGACGTCATAATTTCCCGCGCTGCCGCCGCGCAGCTTGGCGACGAGTTCGTCGCTCGATCCCATATACGATGCGGAAACCTTGCAATGATTCTGTTCTTCGAAGGCTTCGACGAAGGAAGGATCGGCGTAGCCCTCCCACACCAACAAATTGAGAGCGGGAGTCTTTTTTGCACAGGATCCGGTCCACAGCAGCGCGAGTATTGCAGATAACAGGCGCACTCCCCGCCAATTCATGCTTCCTCCCAGGCTCCGTAGATTGCGATCCGCGACCATGGATCACTTCATGCCGCTAGAATGTGGGCGGTGTATTGACCCACAATACGAAGGTTTCTTTGCGACCAGGATTCTTCCAGCGATGCGGAGTTGAACTCTCAAAATAGAAGCTGTCGCCGGGCTTCAAGCGGTATTGCTCGCCATCGAGAGCGATCTCGAGTTCGCCGCGTAAAACATATATGAATTCTTCGCCTTCATGCGCGTACGATTCGCCGCTGCCCGCCTCGGGGGTGATCCGGAACAGGTGCGGCTCCATGACGGTATTTCCCCACGCCAGCAATTCCATCTGTACACCCTGGCCCGCCTGGAGAACTTTGCGCTGGGCCGGGCGCACCTGACGGCTGCTGGTTCCATTGGCCTCGAAAAAATCCAGGATGTTGGTTTTGTAGAAGCGTGCGAGCTTGCGCAATGTGCCGACGGATGCGCTCATCTGCGAGCGCTCGAGCGCGCTGAGAAATCCCACCGAGATTCCTGCCGCACTCGATACCTGGGCGAGAGAGAGTTTTTGTCGTATCCGCAATTGCCGCAGATGCGCGCCAATCGCTCCCGCACTGCCGTCCCGCGCTGGACGCGTTTTGCCTTCACGCCGGAGCAACTGTACGATGGCGGCGGCATTGAGTCCACGCACCTTGCGCAGGAATCGCGCCCGCTTCAACAGCTTGAGATCCTCCGCCGTATAGAGCCGGTATTTGCTCTCGGTGCGAAGCGGACGCGTAAGGCCAAGGCTCTCCCAGGAGCGGATCACTGAAGGAGAAACGCCGATCTGCTTCGCCACATCCCCGATCTTGAGGTAAGGTTTGCCCTTGAACGGTATCATGAAGCTTGCCGGCTGACCGGAAGACCGCGATAAGGATTTCCGATCCGCCCGCTCCGATTTTTATTCTTGACAGCCCCCGCCCCACTTCTCTAACCTTGCCGGATTATAGCAAGGTTGGCTGGGGATACAAGCACTCGTTTTTCCTTCATAGGAATCAGGTCAAAACTTCGCGAGAATCCTGGGAGGTTCCATGCTGTCAGCGCGAGTCCGCTGGAATCTGCTGTGTCCGCTTGTAGCCATTTCTCTATTTCTACCCGCTCTGCTGGCGGGGCAGGGAGCCACCGGGCGCATTCTCGGGCGTGTGTCTGATCCCTCCGGCGCGGTGCTTTCGGGTGTGAAAGTCACTCTGACCAATCAAGCGACGGGAGTGGGCCGGGAGGCCCTGACCAACGGCACCGGCGACTATACCTTCGTGGATGTTGCGCCAGGAACCTACCAGGCAGGCTTTGAACTCACCGGGTTCAAGAAAAACCTGCAGAAGAACATCACGGTTGATGTGAACCAGGTCGTGACTTTGAATTCGATTCTGCAGGTGGGCGGCACGCAGGAAGTCGTGGATGTGACCTCCGAAGCTCCACAGGTTGACACGACCAGCACGCAGCTCGGCGCGGTGATCAACGACCGGTCGGTCAACGAACTTCCACTGAATTCGCGCGACACTTATCAGTTCCTTCAACTCCAGCCTGGAGTGCAGGCGCAGCTGGGAAACGGCAATGGCAGCCTGTTTTACGGCTCTCAGGACACGGGCTCGGTTTCGGTGAACGGAGGAAGAACTCGCGCCAATAACTTCAGCGTGAATGGCGGCGATGCGAATGATCAGTTCGTGAACCTGCCGACGGTGCAGCCCACGCCGGATAGCGTGGAGGAGTTCCGTGTGCTGACGAACACGTTCGACGCCGAATACGGGCGCAACTCCGGGTCGGTGGTCAACGTCATCACCAAGTCGGGAACAAACGGATTACACGGCGATATTTACGAATATTTCCGGAACACTGTTTTGGATGCGAAGAACTACTTCGACATCGCCGGACGGCCACAATGGAACCAGAATCAGTATGGCGGGACGCTGGGTGGCCCGATCATCAAGGACCGTACTTTCTACTTTGTGTCTTATGAAGGACGCCGAGTGCGCGAGGGCATCACCGGGCAACAAGTGAACGTGCCGACAGCAGCGGAGAGAGGCGGTGATTTTTCCGGCGCCGTCAGCGCTGGCACTCCCGCTGCCTTCGCCGGAGGAATTTCAAACGCTTTTGTCGCTCAGGCTCTCGATGGGCGTCCGGGATGCGACACAGCCCTGAATCTGCCTAGCGGCATTGGCACCGTCGCTAATATTCCGACAGATCCAGCGACCGGCTTGATTGATTGGAACTCGAACGCATCAGGCGACACTGCAGGTTGGCCTTCAGTTTTCGCCAACACCAACAATGTCATCCCGGCCCAATGTCAGGATCCGGTCGCCGCCAATTTCATGAATTACATTCCGACTTCGTCTGTGACTGTTCCGGTCAGTACGGATAACGAAGATCAATTCACGGTTCGGTTCGATCACAAGATCAATGACAAACAGCAGTTCACCGCTTATTACTACTTCAACGATCTGCGGCAGCTGCAGCCGTTCAATCAATTTGAGAATGCCGGTGCCAATGTTCCGGGATTCGGAAATTTCAATAACAACCGCTTTCAGCAGTGGAACCTCACGCACGACTGGACCATCACGAATTCGATTGTCAATGAAGCCCACTTCACTTACATGCGCGAGGGCCAACTAGGATTCTTGAAGCCACAGACCACCGGCGCGGTCACGGCTTCGTGTACGTCAGCCGCGGCGGCGCCCTTCTGCTTCACGGGCACGTCTGATTCCATCGCCATCAATAACTTTATTGGGAGCTCGGGCATTCCGGCCGGGAAAGCTGGCATTACTCCTGGGCTGCCCACTACTCTCACTGGCGTTCCATTCGTCAGCATCGGGGGTGCAGCTATTCTCGGGAATAACTCCGAGGGAATCCTCCCGCAGGTGGGCAACAGCTTCCAATGGTCGGACAATTTGACTTGGGTCAAGCGCACACACACCATGAAGTTCGGCGTCGATATTCGCCGCCAGCGCTTTGACCAGTATTATTACTACGACATCAATGGCTCGTATTCATTTAACAACACTGGTCCCAACGCGATCGTTCCCGGTGATGGCGATAACTATGCGGAATTTCTGCTCGGACTGGTGGACACTTACGGACAAGGTTCGGGCCAGAGAGAGGACGTTCGCGGAACCTCGGTTTACCCATTTGTCGAGGATAGCTGGAAGATCAAACCGAATCTTACTCTAAATTACGGGTTGCGCTGGGAGTTGGATACGCCTCCGACCGATATAGCCGGTCACGTAGAAACTTTCCGGCCGGGGCAGAACTCGACCGTTTATCCCTGCGGATTATCTGCGCTGAGCGAGAGTTATTTCGGCGTGACCAGCTCGGATTGCAATGCCGTGGGAGTGACGCCGACAGGGCTGGTTGTTCCAGGTGACAAAGGCATTCCTGCGGGGATGACCAGTACTTATTACAAAGCGTTCGCGCCGCGCATTGGGATCGCCTGGAGCCCAGGAAACTCCGGTAAAACCAGCATCCGCGCGGGTTGGGGACTCTTCTATAACCCGATTGAAGAACTGGTGATGGCACAGTTCGGCGCCGAGCCTCCGTTTGGTGGCAGTTCTTACATCTACGATACGTTCTTCAATACTCCCTTTGTCTATCAGAGTGGAAATGCGATCGCCCCGAATCCGTTCAATGGAATACTGACGCCCGTCAAAGGGCAGCCGGTCGACTATTCGTTGTTCCGTCCGCTGCTACTCTACGGTGAGTTTCAGCCCCACCTACGGACGCAATATACGGCGCAATACAACCTGACGACTCAGCATCAATTCGCGAAAGATTTGATGCTGCAGGTCGGATACGTTGGATCACAAGGACATCGGCTGCTGGCGTCGCACGACATCAATCCATCCAATCCGCAGACCTGCCTGGACATGTACAACATATCGCAGTATTACGCGCCAACGCTGCCCAACGGGAATCCTAATCCTAACGCCAACCCGGCGCTCGCCTCCGCTTACGGCTGCGGTCCTACAGTGGAAGACAGCGAATGGATCCTGCCGGCCAATAGCATTCCCACGGGATACACGTTGCACATGCCGTATGGGCAAGTGGCCCAGTATGGACCAGGCAACCCCGCCCTCAATCTGGTTGGCCTTCGCCCGTATTCCTCGCCGAACTGCAATCCCACCACTGCGCCGTTTACGCTAAGTACAGGCTGTCCGTACGACGGAATTCCGATTTTCTCGAGCATCTTCGCCGAGGACACGATCGCCAGTTCGTCCTACAACGCTCTCGAAGCCATGCTCGAGAAACGCTTTTCGCACGGACTGCAATTCCAGGCCGCTTACACGTTCAGCAAGTCGCTCGACGACGGGTCGACGTTTGAGGAAACGCTCGATCCCTTCAATTACCGCGCCAGCCGTGCTCTATCGCTCTTTAACTCCGCGCAACGATTTGTAGTCAGTTATGACTGGGAGATCCCTGTACGCAAGCATGATGGCGCTCTAGGCAAACTGATTGGAGACTGGGCAGTTTCGGGGATTACGCAATTTCAAAGCGGATTTCCGATTCGTCTGAACACAACCGATGACACCGAGCTGATCGCCAGCACTTTCTTCCTCGGCACGGAAGCGCCGAGTCTGGTCGCCCCATTCCAGAAGCTGAATCCAAAGACGAATGGTGGCTTTTGGTTTAATCCCAACGACTTCGCGACGAAGGCGACTGACCCGACGAATCCTTCAGTTCCTCCCTTGGGCAGCTTTAACAACGGAACCCAGCGTTCGATCTGCTGCGGGCCCGGGCTGAACGATTGGGATTTTGCGGTTCACAAGAAGATTTCGATCACGGAGGACAAGTATTTCCAGTTCCGCGCCGAGATCTTCAACATTTTCAATCACACGAATTTCTATAACCCCGACGGCAATTTTAGCGATGGCCCGACGGAGTTTGGAAAGATCACCGAGGCGCAAGACCCGCGCCTGGTGCAGTTCGCGTTGAAGTTCTACTTCTAGCAACGGAGTAGAGTAGAAAGATCGAACCCGGCGAAGCTTCCGCTTTTCCGGTAATCTAATAGCCCGCTCCGACAAAACCGCGGGCTTGAGTCTCTGGGAGCAACTCGATGTACCCCGATCTGCAGAAAGAAATCTCCACGTTTGAACGGCGGACGCCCAAGTCGGCCGAGGCCCACAAGAAAAATCTCAAGCGCATTCCTCTTGGCGTAGCCAGCAACTATCGTGCGTATGATCCCTGGCCGATCTTCGTGAAAGACGCCGGTGGCAGCAAATTTCGCGATCTCGATGGTAACGAATATATCGACCACAATCTATGTTTCGGAGCGCTGATGGCCGGGCATTGCCATCCCGCCGTGATGAAAGCCGTTGAGAAACGGCTTTCCACCGGAACCATGTTCGGCATGCCGCACGACATGGAATGGGAACTGGCGGAGGAAATCTGCAACCGATTTCCGATTGAGATGTGCCGGTTCGGCAACAGCGGCACCGAAGCGACTATGCATGCCGTACGTCTTGCTCGCGCGGCAACAGGACGCGACAAGATCGTAAAGTTCGAAGGTGCGTATCACGGGCTGCATGACAGCGCTCTGGTCAGCGTAAAGCCGCATGCGCCGGAATTCGGTGATGTGCACAATCCGACGGCGGTTCCGGGTGGACTGGGGGTGCCGAAATCCGCGATCGCCAACGTTTTGATTGCCACGTTCAACGATCTGGATACGGTCGAGCGGCGCTTCAAAGAAAATCCCGGCGAAGTGGCGGCGATCATCCTTGAACCGATCTTGATGAATGTTGGACTCTGTCTGCCGCAGCGCGGGTTCCTCGAAGGCCTACGCGAGATCTGCAACAAGAACGGCGCGTTGCTGATCTTTGACGAAGTCAAGACCGGAGCAAAACTTGGCTGGGGCGGCGCCAGCGAATATTTCGGCGTGACCCCGGACATGATCTGCCTGGCGAAGTCGATCGGCGGCGGCTTGCCGCTGGCGGCGTTTGGCACACATAAGTCCGTGATGGACTTGATTTCGCAGCATAAGGTCTTTCACGGCGGAACGTACAACACAAATCCGGTTTCGATGGCGGCGGGGCTGGCTACTTTCCGGCACGTGCTTACGCGGGAAAATTACGCGCATGTGGATAAGCTCAGCAAGAAACTTGCCGACGGATATCGCAAGATCATCGCGAAGGCCGGCTTGCAGGCGTACGTTGCACATGCCGGAGCCAACGGCGCGCTGATGCTCTATCCGAAGGAAATTGTTAACTATCGAGACTGGACCACGATTGATGTCGATCTGTGGCGGCATTACTGGTTCGGCATGGTGAACCGCGGCGTCATGGCTCAGCCCTATTGGTGGGATGAGCAGTGGACGATTTCGGTCCAGCACACGGAAGCTGACATCGACCAACACCTGGCCGCGTTTGACGATATCGCGGAATCGCTGGCGAAGGCGCAGCAGGAACGTGGCGCGGGTGTGCCGGCGGAAGTGGCGCATTAAGAACCGGGGTCAGGGCTCAGGGGCTGGGGTCAGTTGTCAAGCGCCGAACGGTTTTGCCGATCCCTGACCCCTAATCCCTATTCCCTGTACTGACCTGACTTTGTCCACGACTCCACAATCCGAAGCTCAGTCGCACCTGATCCGCGCTCTTGGGCGCCGCGATCTTGTGCTGTTGTTTGTCGTTGCCGTCTTCAACTTGAACGTCGTTCCTTCGATCGCGGCCAATGGCGGCGTGACGGTGTGGCTCTGGATCATCTCTCTGCTTCTGTTCTTTTGGCCCCAGGGAATCGCGGTTATTGAACTCGCGCACCGCTATCCCGGAGAAGGCGGCGTGTATCTATGGGCGAAAGAAATCTTCGGTGACTTCCACGGATTCCTCTCCGGCTGGTGTTACTGGACCAACAACTTCTTTTACGTCCCGACAGTCCTCCTTTATTTCGTGGGCGTCGCGGTATTCGTGGCCGGCCCCAGCCATCAGAACCTGGCGGAGAACCGCATCTTTACGATCGCCGTGTTCACGATGCTTACCGCGTTACTTGTGTTTCTCAACGTCCGCGGCCTTGGCGTGGGCAAATGGATCAACAACATCGGCGCAATTGGAACATTCGTAGCGGCCGGGGTCCTGATCGGTCTCGGAGTTCTCGTGGCGTTTCGCTACGGCACGCCGCTCACGGCAAAAGATTTTCGAATTCCCTCTGATCCGCGATCGGTGCTCAACGCCTTCGGCACGATCTGCTTCGGGCTCATCGGGCTCGAGCTGGCCTCGGTGATGGGAGATGAAATCAAAGAACCGCGCAAAACTCTGCCCGGTGCGGTTGCGCTCGGCGGATTGGTCTCCGGGACTCTATACGTTGGCGCCACGCTGGTTGTGCTGGCCTCCGTCAAAAAGAACGATATCAGCGCACTCCAGGGCATCGTGCAGGCCATTGCTCACCTCTCAGGACAGCTCGGCGCCGTGTGGATCACTCCACTGTTTTCTCTCATCCTGGCCTTCGCTATTGCAGGCATTGCATCGGCGTGGCTTGGAGGGGTGGCTCGCATTCCCTTCGTCGCCGGTTTGGATTCTTATCTGCCCTCGTGGCTTGGGAAGATTCATCCTCGCTACGGAACCCCGTACGCAGCTCTCATGGTGCACGCCGGAATATCGATCGCCCTGACTTTCGTGTTTGCGGCCTTCGCGGATCGCATCAAGGAAGTTTTTCAGGTTTTGCTCGGTGCGGCCGTCGTTCTGAACTTAATACCGTTCCTGTATGTGTTCGGTGCGCTGTTGAAGCTGTCTGCAAGCGCATCGTTTCAACGAGGCGTCTACAGCCGAACTGTCTTGACGATGGTTGGTGCGGTCGGTTTCCCGACGACCGTCCTGGGTATTGTTTTGGAACTAGTGTTCATGCCGGAGGGTTTCCGATCGCTTTTGCGCTGGGACCTGGAAGTCTTTGGTACAACCCTGTTATTCGTGGCCTTGGCATTCTTTTTCTTTTTCGTATACGGTCGTCAGAAAGCGGCGAGCCGCATGGAGGCGAGAACGATCGCGGAAGCAGTTCCGGCTAGCGATTCTCGCGGATGACCTGGTAGAGCACGGAAGATTCGCATCAGGGTGCGGCCTTGTCCGGGCCGCAAGCGCGTAAGAAAAGATTTGGGGCCTTAGAGCGAGGAGGGCCACGATGCCCAGCGGAGTTCAAACGGAAGTGAAGACGTACCAGATGTTCATCAATGGCGAATGGACCGCGAGCCATTCGGCAAAGACTTTCCCAGTCTACGACCCATCGACCGAAGAGGTGATCGCGCAGGTTCCCGACGCCGATGCCGAAGACGTGAACCGCGCCGTTGTCGCGGCCAAAGCCGCATTTGAAGACGGCCCATGGGCAACGACGACCGCGCAGGAACGCGGGCGGGTTCTATTTCGTCTCGCCGACAAAGTTCGGCAGAATCTCGCCACGCTGGCCGAACTCGAATGCCGCAACACGGGCAAGCCGATCGTGGAAGCCGAATTCGATCTCAACGATGTTGCGACCTGCTTCGAATATTACGGCGGGCTGGCCACAAAGATCATCGGCTCGGTCAATCCCGTTCCCGACAATGCCATGTCTCTTTCTTTGAAAGAACCTGTTGGCGTTGCCGGACAGATTATTCCCTGGAACTATCCGCTGCTGATGGCGGCGTGGAAACTCGCGCCCGCTATTGCTGCCGGCTGCACATGTGTATTGAAACCGGCGGAACAGACTCCGCTGACCGCATTGGAATTCGCCAAATATTTCGCCGAGTGTGGCCTTCCAGCTGGGGTGGTGAACATCGTCACCGGCTTTGGCGAAACCTGTGGGGCGCCGATTGTGCAGCATCCTGACGTGAACAAGATCGCGTTCACTGGCAGCGCTGCGGTCGGCAAGATCATCGTGAAGCAGGCGGCCGATACGGTGAAGCGCGTCACGCTCGAACTCGGCGGAAAATCGCCGAACATTTTCTTTGCTGATGCCGATTTCGAAGCGGCCATCGACGGCGCGCTGTTCGGCGTGTTCATTAATCAAGGGGAAGTCTGTTCGGCGGGCAGCCGCATCCTGGTGCAGAGGTCGATCTACAAACATTTCGTTGAGGCGATGACCGAGAAAGCGAAGAGGATCAAACTTGGCCCGCCGCTCGAGCGCGATACGAAAATGGGACCGCTGGTCAGTAAAGAGCAGTACGAGCGTGTGAATGAATATCTTGCGATTGGCAGGAAAGAGGCCAAGCTAGCCTCCGGCGGAGGGCGTCCGGAGAAGATTGCAAAAGGCTATTACGTGCAGCCGACGATTTTTTACGACGTCGCGAACAGCGCTCGCATCGCGCGAGAAGAAATTTTCGGGCCGGTGGCCGCGGTGATTCCGTTTGAAGATGAAAAAGAGGCGATGAAAATTGCCAATGATTCCCCTTACGGCCTGGCTGCTGCCGTCTGGACCCGCGACATTTTTAGAGCCATGCGGGCGGTGAAAGCGCTGCGGGCGGGAATCGTGTGGGTGAACCATATGCAGCCGACCTACGTCGAAGCGCCGTGGGGCGGGTTCAAACAATCCGGCTTCGGACGCGAACTGGGACCGTGGGGGATCGAGGAATATCTTGAAACCAAGCAGGTGCACATTAATTTGAATGAAGCGCCGATTGGGTGGTACTGAACGAGTACCGAGTTGCGAGTATCGAAGACAGTACCCAGTTGTCAGGGAAACCAAACACGAAGCGCTGAATCAGGAATCAGGAATCAGGGCAGGAAAAAAGCCAGAGTCCAGCCGCGAGCGGCGACATGCGAAAGCCCGCCACCCTTCGGCTTCGCTCAGGGCAGGCTCAGTGGCGGGTAGGTCGCAAGGAGAAGGAAGAGTCCCGTAGGGACGGCACCACAACCGAAAATTGAGAACTTCGATGTCCACCATTCAACTGCGCACACTAATTCCGGGCCCGAAGTCTCAGGCTCTTTCTGAGCGCCGCGCGAAAGCCGTGCCCCGCGGGCTTTCGCACGGTACTCCGATCTACGTGGCCAAGGCGAAAGACGCATGGCTCGAAGACGTCGACGGTAACCGCTATCTCGACTTTGCGGGTGGCATCGGCTGCCTAAATGTCGGGCATCGTCGCGACGAGGTCCTCGACGCCGTCAAGGATCAACTCGATCATTTCCTGCACACCTGTGTTCAGGTCACGCCCTACGAGAGCTACGTCCGGCTGGCCGAGCGGATGAATGAAGTCACTCCGGGCAAGTTTCTGAAGAAAACGATTTTCGTAAACAGCGGGGCGGAAGCAGTGGAAAATGCGGTGAAGATTGCCCGCGCGTACACGAAGCGTCCCGGGATCATCGCGTTCGAAGACGCTTTTCACGGCCGCACCATGATGACTCTGGCGCTTACCAGCAAAACCCATCCTTACAAAGCCGGATTTGCGCCATTTCCGGGCGAGGTCTATCGCGTTCCGTTCGCGTACTGCTATCGCTGCTCGTATTCGATGAAGTATCCGTCGTGCGACCTGTATTGCGCGCGTCATCTGGAAGACACGTTCAAGCGTGTGGTTGCGAATGAAGAAGTTGCCGCCGTGATTGCCGAACCGGTCCTTGGCGAAGGTGGATTCGTCGTCCCTCCGCCGGACTATTTCAAGGTTCTAATCGATCTCTGTCACAAGCACGGCATCCTTTTCATCGCCGACGAAGTGCAGTCGGGATTTGGACGCACCGGCGCTTTGTTTGCTTGCGAGCGCTACGGCATTGAACCCGACCTGATCGTAACGGCCAAATCGCTTGGCGGTGGGTTGCCTCTGGCCGCAGTTACTGGCCGTGCCGAAATCATGGACGCGCCCGG
Source organism: Candidatus Sulfotelmatobacter sp. (assembly GCA_030039195.1). GTDB lineage: Bacteria > Acidobacteriota > Terriglobia > Terriglobales > Acidobacteriaceae > Sulfotelmatobacter. The sequence goes on along the minus strand of JASHQK010000182.1, from coordinate 2,049 downwards.
CCCCGGCGGCCTGGGCGGAACGTTCGCCGGCAATCCGCTTTCCTGTGCCGCAGCTCTCGCGGTGCTTGACTTGTTTGAAGGCGAGAATTTGCTCAGTCGCGCGAACGAGCTGGGCGAGTGCTTTCAGCGTCGTGCGCGCGAATGGCAGCGCCGCTGGTCGATCATCGGAGACGTGCGTGGGCTGGGCGGCATGCAGGCCATCGAATTGGTGAAAGCGCAGGACACGAAAGCACCGGCCGCCGACGAAACCAAGAAAATTACGCAATACTGCTACGAGCACGGACTGATCACGATCACTGCTGGCTCGTATGGGAATGTAATTCGTGTGCTCGTGCCGCTGGTGATCACGAACGAGCAAATGGACGAAGCGCTTGATGTGCTCGAAGCGGCACTCGCCAGCGCGTGTGAGCGGAAAGGCGCGGTCGCACAGTTGGTGTAATAATCGATTGTCATCCTGAGCGCGACGCGGTTGCGAGCCAAGGATCTGAGCCCGCCGCGCGAAGCCCGAGCGGTTTGAGCCCGGGCAGAGAACAAGCGTTCGGCGGGCTTCTGAATATTCCTCGCGATATCTGAGGGCATCATCATGACCGTAGCAGCACCTCCCATCACGCGTCTCGGCAACTTCATTGACGGGCAATGGAGCGATTCACGTTCATCGGAATGGCGCGAGGTCGTCAATCCGGCAACGGGCGAAGTGCTGGCCAGCGTTCCGATGGGCGATGCGACCGATGTAAGTGCTGCCGTCGATGCAGCCGCCGCGGCGTTCCCGGAATGGCGCCGCACTCCGCCGGAAGACCGCATTCAGCCACTGTTCAAGCTGAAGATGCTGCTCGAAGAGCATCTGGACGATATTGCTCGCACCATCACGATGGAAAACGGCAAGACCTTCGTCGAAGCCAAGGCCGAGATGCGGCGCGCCATCGAGAATGTTGAAGTCGCCTGCGGCATTCCGATGATGATGCAGGGTTACAACCTGGAAGATGTTGCACGGGGCATCGACGAAATCATGATCCGCCAGCCGCTGGGTGTGGTCGCGGCCATCGTGCCGTTTAATTTTCCTGGCATGATCGCGTTCTGGTATCTGCCCTATGCGATCGCGACGGGGAACACATTCATTCTCAAGCCGAGCGAGCGCGTGCCGCTGACCATGCATTACATCTACGAACTGCTCGGGAAAATTGGCCTGCCGAAGGGAGTCGTGAATCTCGTCAACGGAGGCAAACCTGCGGTGGATGCGCTCCTCGATCATCCCAAGGTTCGCGTCATCAGCTTTGTCGGATCGACTCCGGTCGCACGCTACATCTATGCGCGTTCGGCAGAAAAAGGCAAGCGCTGCCAGTGCCAGGGAGGGGCGAAGAATCACGTCATCGTCCTTCCCGACGCCGATATGCCCATGGCCACGCAGATCATCTCGGACAGCGCGTTCGGATGTGCTGGACAGCGCTGCCTGGCCGTTTCGGTTGCTGTCACTATTGGCGAAGCACAAAAAACATTTCGCGACTTTATCGCGGATGCGGCTTCCAAACTGAAAGTCGGTTACGGCCTCGAAGATGGCGTCCAGATGGGACCAGTGATCACGCCGCAGAGCAAGGAACGAGTCGAACATCTGATCGGCGTCGGAGAAAAGCAGGGCGCGAAGGTTCTCCTCGACGGGCGGAATGCCAAAATTCCACGCTACGAGTCAGGAAATTTCGTGAAGCCGACCATCCTTGATGATGTTCCTGCGGCCAGCGAAATTATGGATACCGAAATTTTTGGTCCGGTGCTCAGCCTCGTTCACGCCGGCAACCTTGACGAAGCGCTGGCTTGGCTCGAGCACAGCGCGTACGGCAATCAAGCTTCGCTGTTCACTTCGAGCGGATCGGCGGCGCGGCGTTTTCGTTATGAAGCGCCCGCGGGAAATATCGGCATCAACATTGGAGTCGCAGCACCCATGGCGTATTTCCCGTTCAGCGGATGGAAGAACAGCTTTTTCGGCGACTTGCACGGCCAGGGCCGCGACGCCATTGAGTTTTATACTGACAAGAAGGTTGTGGTGGAACGCTGGGC
>JASHQK010000181.1 GCA_030039195.1 Candidatus Sulfotelmatobacter sp. | reverse complement strand
AATGCCCTCACCGTCATTAAGAATCTCAATGGTTCGTTCGTAGTCTTCGCGGGTATAGCCGAAGACGTTAGCAACGACAACGATGTTTTGGATCCGGCGCAGGCGAGGCAGTTTTTCTTCGAGGAATGCGGGCGCGCCGATATTCTGCAGACCAATCGCGTTCAGCATGCCGGCGGCGGTCTCCCAGAGGCGCGGGGGAGGATTGCCGATCATCGGCTCCTTCGACAACCCCTTCACCACAATCCCGCCCAACCTGGTCAGATGGACGACATCTTCGAACTCGACTCCATAGCCGAAGGTTCCGCTCGCGGCCATGATCGGGTTTTTCAGGGCAATTCCGGCAATGTTGACGCTGAGATCTGGATGCCCGCTAGTTGCAGTCATGGCCGGCTTTCTCCTACTCCGGAATCGAAACTGCCTTGGTGATGCGCCGGAGCAAGCGCTTCGGTCAGCACTCGGCCAACAGCATGGGTTGGGGCGTTGATGCCCAGCAACGATGCGAGAGTCACTGCCATATCGACCGGCTCCACGCTGTTGCGATACGTTCCGGGGCGAAAGGGCAATCCGTAAAACGCCAGCGGCACATGCGTATCGTAATTGTAAGGAGAAACGTGATCGGTGCCTGAACTGGGGCCGACGGTATAAATGTCGGGCACGCCCATCACATACCATCCCCCTTCGGGTGAGTAGCTGTTCAGATATTTTCGCCCCAGAAGCGTGTTGGGCACATCGCCCGCGGCTAACTGTGACTTGGTATAGTAACCGCGCAAATCAGCGGCACGTTCCATCGCCTCGCCAACGGCTTGTTCGGCTTCGCGCTCGGGAATGTGGAACGCTGTAAAAACCTGGTCATCGAGCCAGATCAGCGGATAATCAAACTTCACGAACGATGCCTCATGTCCATGCGCGAACTTCGCCGCCATCTCGCTGTTGATTTCCGCTTCGATCTTGCTGCGATCGAGATTGGCCGCGGGAATGTGGAGTTTCCTGACTTGTTCCGGTAGTGACGCCACGCCGTGGTCGGCGGAGAGTGCGATCCAGGTATCGGCCAGCCCGATCTGGTGGCCAAGGAAATCGAAAAAATCGGCGAGATCGCGGTCGAGATCGAGGGCCATCTGGTGCATTTCGGGAGAATCCGGTCCGACGTGATGCCCGAGAATGTCATTGGGCGACAGGCTGATGGAAAGCAGATCTGTGTCGGGCCCGCGCCCCAGGCTTTCATAGAGAATCAGATCCTTGGCGAATTCCAGTTCGTATTCGTTGGCGAACGAGGTCGGTCCGACCACCTCGTAGAATCCTCCTTCCGTGCCGTCTTTTCTCTTGCGATGCTCGGTCGAGCCCAACACCACCCCATGGGCATCTTTCCACTCACGATTCCAGTATTTCTCGATCTGGCGGGCGTTGAAGTCGAGCACCCACTGCGGCAGATCGCTGCGATAGTAGGTGGAAGTGATCCACTCGCCGCGCTGCGGTTCGATCCAATAGGAGGCATCAGCGGCGAAACCGCCCGGGAGCACGGCGGCACGATCTTTCAGGGAGATGGCAAAAACGCGGGATTTGCCCTGGGTCGCGAGCTTCAGTTCGTCGCCTAAAGTATCGGCCTGCAGGTTGTGAGGAGACGCGCCCGGCTTGTTTCCGTTAACTCCGAGCAGAGTGGTGCGATCATCTTCGACCGAGGTGACCATCGCCTTCTTGGCCGGATCCCACCACTCGTTGGCCACGATGCCGTGTCCAATTGTGTAAGCGCCCGTGAACAGCGTGGAGTGGCCCGGAGCCGTGCGCGTATTGGCATAGTCGTAGTTGCAATTCGAGAAATACGCGCCGCGGTCGATGAGCAGGCGAAAGCCGGCATCGCCGAATTCATCGCGGTAGCGCTCCAGATAATCCCCGCGAAACTGATCGATCACGATCACCACAACCAGCTTGGGATGTCCGTTATAGGCGGAAGCGAAACTGGAGACGGCAAGACTGGCGATGACAAGCAAAAGAGCGAGAAGGCGAAGCAACTGCTTGGCAGCTGATCGGGGGGATGATCTCATCGCGAAGGTAGTTTACACAGCGAACGGCGAATCTACCAAAGCTAGAGAATGTAGACGGACGCGGCGAGGCTATGCCGGCGTCAATCCCGGCGTAGCGCGCAGCAGGTTGCGTGAGTCGTGCCTCGATACTGGTTCAGTCCGCGGCTTCTCGGCGGCAGAAAGAATCGAAAGCGGTTTTGCGCGCTCAGATCGGCGATTGCCGGCGGCACGCAGCAGGGCGGCCACGCCGATCCCCAGCGCTGCGCTGAAAGCGACGAAATACCATAGGGCAGGAAGTCCCAGCAGGAAGATCAGGGCGCTGCCGGCCGCGAACAACAAGCCGATGAATCCGCCGCCAACCGGAAGTTTGTGCATGCTGATGCCGGGATGCTGCTTCTCAGTCATAGGCACCTCGCAGATATTTATCATCCCACCGGAGCATGGAAGACTCAAGCCAATTCCCGAAAGAACTCTGGAGTCGGATGATACCCTTGCGTGCGGGTGGAGAGACGATTCATGCGATGTTGCGGTTGCGGTGCAGACTATCCGGACATCTCGGGTCCGACTCACGCCTATATGCTCTCTTCGCCCGGATGCTGGGAAGCTTATGGCCGGGTGCTTGCGCGGGAGTATGAAAATACGGCGTACTCCCAGCTGCATCGGCTGACGGTCGATGCCTACGCCGTGCAGCATCCCGGAGTGGATGGACCGCAGGCGCGCAATTCTGTCGGCATTCATCTTTCCCGCTTATGTCTGATGTTCGATCGTGGCTGGCGCATCGAGCGCGCCAACGACGCGATGCTGGCCATCAGCGCGAAAAAACAGCATTATCCGTGGCTGACTCCACCGGGCGACCGAGGCACAGTCACGGTCAGGCACGTTCTGGCGGCCGAGAACCCCTCCGGTCATATGACCGCGGTCGAGAACTGGGCGAAATCCGCGTGGCAGGCCTGGTCCGCACACCATGCCACCGTGCAAGCGTGGGTGAAAGAGCTAAGATAAGGCGGAGTGGACTGGTGTCGAAGATGCAGGCTTTTCGCGGGCAAGAGCGCCCGCGCCACAGATGCATTCTATGTAGATTTTCCGATAAAGTAGGAGGGCGCCGGGAAAGACGCACCTAAGCCGCCCATGCTCGATCTGAACTTCGTCCGCGAAAATCTGCCGATAGTCGAGGAGATGCTGCGCAATCGCGGCATGGATCCCGCTGCTGTGCTGAAGGATTTTCGCGAAGTCGATACCCAGCGTCGCCAGGCCATCACCGAAGCCGAGACGCGCAAAGCCCAGCGTAACAAAGCATCCGAAGAAATAGCCAAGCTGAAAAAGGCTGGCCAGGATGCGAGCGCGGCCATGGCGCAGACCAAGGAACTGCGCGAGCAGATTCAGTCGCTGGAAAAGACTGCGAACGACCTCGACTTGCGCCTGCGCGCGATTCTGGCGACCATTCCCAACGTGCCTCATCCCAGCGTTCCCCTCGGGCAGAGCGCGGAACAGAACGTGGAGGTCCGCCGCTGGGGCACTCCGCCGAAATTCGATTTCACTCCCAAGCCGCATTGGGATCTGGGTCCAGAACTCGGCATCCTCGATCTGGAGCGCGCGGTCAAGCTCACGGGCGCGCGTTTCGCCGTTTATTGGGATCTGGGCGCGAAGTTGGAGCGGGCATTAGCCAATTTCATGCTCGATCTGCACACGCGCGAGCATGGATACACCGAAGTTCTGCCGCCGTACCTCGTCAATTCCGAGTCGATGTATGGGACCGGGCAATTGCCCAAGTTTGCCGACGATCTGTTTCGCGTTCCGCATGGCGACAAGGATCTGTGGCTCATTTCGACTGCCGAAGTTCCGCTCACAAATCTTTATCGCGACGAAGTGATCGAGCAGTCGCGTCTACCCGTCTCGCTGACGGCTTATACGCCATGTTTCCGCAGCGAGGCTGGATCCTATGGAAAAGACGTGCGCGGGATCATCCGGCAACATCAGTTTCAGAAGGTAGAATTGGTCAAGTTTGCGCGGCCCGACACTTCCTACGAAGAACACGAGAAGCTCACGCATGATGCCGAAGAAGTCCTGCAGAAACTCGGCCTGCATTACCGCGTGATGGTGCTTTCGACCGGTGACATGAGTGCGGCTTCCGCGAAGACGTATGATATTGAGGTCTGGCTGCCGGGGCAGCAGCTGTACCGGGAAATCTCCTCGTGCTCGAATTTCGAGTCGTACCAGGCCCGGCGGGCGAATATCCGCTATCGGCCGGAGGGCAAGAATAAGGCTGAACTTGTACATACTCTGAACGGCAGCGGACTCGCCGTTGGCCGCACCTGGGTGGCGATTGTCGAGAATTATCAGCAGTCCGACGGAAGTGTCGTGATTCCCGAGGTGCTGCGGCCTTATATTGGAGCGGAACGAATCACGAAGAAGCGCTTCTAGCGAAGACACTTTCAAGGAGTGAAATTTGCAAAGAGCCGATTCAACCACGGCTGAGGTAAGTGCGAGCGTTCCGGTGAACGACCTCTGGCGCACGATTCGCAGCTACATTCTCTGGCAACACGAGCGCGGCACGCTGCATTACGACATCATGGTCACGCTCATTCTGCTCTTCATCTTCTTGTCGCCGCGCGTGATCGAATACAATGACAAACCCATCCCACGCATTCCGCATCCGACTGAGGTAATGGTCACGACCGATGCCGATGGGCACGTTTTTTATCAGGTATCGGCCAGCGACATTTCGGCAGGCGACGACCACGCTGTCCGCGATCAACTCCTGCGCATCATCGAACCCATTTCCGGAGCGGTCACGATCGTGAGTTACGAGACAGTACCCGATGATAAGGGACGCGTACAAAGCTACAAAGTGCTGGTGAAGCGAGAATAAGTCAAAGGATGTCGGCGCGAGAAGTCAGGAAGAAAGGATGAGGATGATCCTCCCGATAGCTTTGACGTGGGTCGCTCTAAGTATGAGCGCAGCGGCGCTGCAGACGCCTGCAAACCCGGCTCTCGATTCTGTTCTCAGAAAAATGGATGCGGTCGCGGCCCGGTTCACGAGCGCGCAGGCCGAATTTGAGTGGGATCGTTACGAAAGAGTTATTGATGAGGTCGATGATGTGCAAACCGGCATCATCTACTATCGGCGCAGCGAGAATAGTGTCGAAATGATGGCCGACATCCGCAAAGATGGGCCCGGTTTCAATGAATTGAAATCTCAGCCGAAATATGTGCTCGTCCACGGTGACACCATCCAGATGTATCAGCCCTCGTCGAACCAGTTGACGGTTTATAAGCTGGGCAAGAACAGCGGGGAATTTCAGACTTACCTGGTACTTGGTTTCGGGGCGAGCGGGCAAGATCTTTTGAAGGAATTCGAGGTAACTTACGTTGGTCCGGCAACAGTGCAGGGCGTAGCGACCGCAGAATTACAATTGATCCCCAAGTCGGAGAAAGTTCGCAATAACTTCAAACAAATTTTCTTGTGGATTGATCTGGAGCGTGGCATCTCGGTGCAGCAAAAGCTGGTCACGCCGCAGGACGATTATCGCCTGACGAAGTACTCAGCCATCAAGTTGAACGAGCCGATTAAGAATGAAGTTTTCCAGCTGAAGACCAACAAGAAGACGCAGACCGTCACGCCACAGGGCTAAGTGTTTGAAAGCAAAGAGGAAAGAAAGTCTGACAGGAATTGGCGTGTCAACGATATACTGACCAGATAGCCAGCTTTGACACAGTCAGGTTACACTTCATGGCAAAAGTTTTTACCATTCCAGTTCCTCCGAAGCTCGGCAACAAACGCCGCGAGCGCACCTCCGATCCGCGCTACGTCGAAGGACAGCGCCTGCTGGTCGAAGCGATGAAGTATCTGGTGCAGGTCGATCCCGTGGTCAACCGGCCGGCGATCGAGCTCATCTCCGAGCACGTCCGCACCCGCTTCCGCATGAGCGACACACCGCTGGGGTAAACACAGCGGCCTCATTACCTTCGTAGCCGCGCCCGTAGCTTATATGCTCCTTAGAACGACAGTCGCCCCGCAATCTGGACGATCCGTTGCGTTTGGATCTGGGTCGCTCCCGCCCCAATTGTCGTGCTGGTGATCTGACCGAATGTTCCGCTGTACAAGTTTGTCTCCGGGTTTGCAAATTCAGCGTGGTTGAACACATTGAATACATCCATGCGAAGTTCAAGGCCGATTCGCTCGGTAATAGCTGTGGACTTGGCCAAAGTCATGTCCAGATTGGTGCGCCCCGGTCCTCGGAAGAAATCCCTCGGCAATCCATATCCCGTGCCGGGAACATCGGCGATAGCTTGAAATGCAGCACAGTTGAAATATAAGTTTCCAGTGTCGGTTTGCCCCGTATTGGGGTTGTTACAGCTACCTACCTGTCGCGGGTTCAGTATCGATATGTTCGAAAATCCCGACGCAAACACAGCGTTAGCCAAATATCCGTCCCCTGCGCCTGAAGGTCCGGGGTCTGTGTAATTCGCAGGCAAGCCGGAACTGATGCTGAGCGGAAAACCAGTGCGCCAACTGAAGATGGGATAAAGGCTCCATCCATTTACGAGCCGTTTAGGAGCTCCGGCCCAGCGGTCGAAAGGCAGGTCCCAACCACCGCTGAAGGTAATTCGATTCGTGACGTCGAAATCCGACGAAGCACGAAACACGCTGGGATCGTAATATGGCACTTGCGAATCGCGATTGCGGAATCCGGATGCGTTGTCGATGCTATGGCCGTACGTGTAACCGAGAGTGAAATAGGTATTGCCGATGATCTGGTTTCGACCATTCTGTTTCGTCAGCGAAGCTTCAAGGCTGTTGAAGTTGGCGAAGCTGACGTTCCCGAACTCCAAGGCGCTGGAAAACGGGCAATCGGCGGGCCCACCAGCCGACGCGCAATAAGCGATGATCGCGGCATTCTGGTTTTCATTCAGGATTCGCGCAGGATTTGCGCCGCTAATTGTGCTCAAATCAAACGGGTTGACATCTACAAGTGAAGTAAGCCCCTTTGAGCTGCTGCCAACATAATTCGCCTCTGCAACCAGACCTGGAGACAGTTCGCGCTGCACACTCAGGTTGTACTGGTAGACGTACGGTGTGTGCAGATGCGGCTTCACGAAATAGATCCCACCTCCCCCGAACGGAAGAAAAGGCGAATTGCCGGTAAGGTTGAATGCCGTCTGGGGATTCGGCGGCTGAGACGGAAACGGGTTGCTCGGGAGCGGAGTGGTTGAGGTCGCCCACGGTTGGCTGTAAAAAGGCAGTGGAGAGTCATATGGGGTGTTGCCTGGGGTGGAGGTAGGGCAGTCCGGATTTGCGGACGAGGGGGTGCACGGAAATGTCACATACGGTTCGCTGTAAAACGGCGGGGCGCCATTGAATTGCAAGTTGTCCTCGCCTTTCAGCACATCATAAAAAAGCCCGATTCCGCCGCGGATGCTGGTCTTGCTGCTGCTCCCGGGACTGAAGGCAAAACCGATTCGAGGAGCAAAGTTTGTTTTATCGGGGAAGTTGGCGCCGCGAGGCGCTCCTGCATCGCCGGGAAACACCAAGCCCAGTGGGGCATAGGGAAACCTCGTTGACTGATCGCCGGGCACGATGGAGAAGGTTCTTCCCGCCGTGTCGAGTTTGGGAGTACTGAACTCGTAACGAATTCCTAAGGTCAGAGTCAGATTCCGCGTGGCTTTCCACTCGTCTTGCGCGAACGCATAGGTTTGCTTGCTGCGGATGTTGCTCACCGCGTTTGGCCCTTCGAACAGATCGTTGGGTGCGCCTACGAGGAAATCGGCGAAGCTGTTCCCCGTGCCATATCCGCCTGACGCATATCCGTAAAAGGAGAAGGCGCTGTCTGTGAAAAATGCGTAAAGCGTATTCTGCTGATAAGCGGTGAAGCCAGCGCCGAATTTCCACGTGTTATTCCCTCTCACCCAGCTGAACGTGTCGGCGATGGCATACGTATTGCCGATTTCCGTTGCCGGACCGGACTGGTCTTGACCGAAATTCAATCCGTTGTCGAAGGTCATCAGCGGAGGCCCGTTGGATAGGTCCGAGGCAATGCCAAACGCAGGGATCGCGGCAAACGTGTTGACCGGTTTGTCATCGAGCGTGTGGTGACGCTGCGTCGTCAATCGCAGTTCGTTCAGTTGGCTGGTCGAGAGAGTGCGTGTGTACGCGATATTCAGGAAATAGTTGTTAGTCTGATTGGCGGAAGGAAAACCGGGGACCGTCGCAGAATAGCCAGGTCCACGGCCAAAGGGCTCTAGTAACGGATTTCGGACGCCGCCTCCAGTGACTGACAGCTTGTCCTTGGAAGTCATGTTGTAATCGATCTTCCCGGTCAGTTCATTGGTGTTGTCTGTGCTGCCGCCAGCGGGGAAAAAGATTCCTGTCGGGGAGGTCGGGATTAATCCAGTTGCAATGTACGCCTGCGCCGCAGGATCAATCGCGCTGGGGGCAATAATGGCCTGGGCGGCTTGCGAAGCATTCGGCTGAAAATAAGGATTCGCTTCTAGGAATGAGGCGACGTTCGGGTCGGGGCCGCCATTCACGGCCTGGGAAAAATCACCGTTTAATTCTGCCGGGGTGAAAGTGGTTTGCTCTGTCTCGACATCGGTCTCGACCTGCCGCTGTCCCTGATAGGAAGTGAAGAAGAACAGACGATCCTTCAGAATCGGGCCGCCAAATGTGCCACCAAATTGATTGCGCTTGAGATTGTTTCGCGGTAGGCCGGCTTGAATGTTGAAATAGGCGTTGGCGTCGAAGTCGGTATTGCGGATGAAATCGAACGCGCTGCCGTGGAACGCATTCGTGCCCGACTTAGTCACGACGCTGATGACACCACCTCCATTTCGGCCATATTCGGCCGTGTAGTTGCTCGTCAAGATGCGAAATTCGGCGATGGCATCTGGATTGGGGTCATAAACCGCGCCATTCCCCAGAAGTTCGTTGTTGAGGCCGCCGTCCAGCAGATAGGTGACGGAATCGGTGCGTCCCCCGCCAATGTTGAAGCCGTGGCTCGCGCTCGTGTCATCGGGGTTGTCGTCCGTAACGCCGGGCTGGAGGAGAGCGAGCGTCAAAACGTCACGTCCATTCAGCGGCAGGTTGACAATGGGTCGGGCCGTGACCGAATTACCGATAGTCGGATTCACCGTTTCTACGTCTGTCCCGACTCCAGACACTTCCACTGTTTCCGTGTGCGCACCCACCGACAAACGTAGATCCATTCGTTCCTGCTGGTTGATCTCGAGCGTACGCGGCTCGGTCACGAGCTTTGCAAAGCCTGCGTGCTCAGCCGTGACCACGTAAGTGCCGATTGGTAGAGCCAGAACCCGATAATTGCCCTCGGAATCAGTTTCGGTTGTGCCCTCGACCTGCGTTGCCACATTCCGGACCGTGATTTTAGTATTCGGCAGCGCGGCACCTTGCTGATCCGTTACTCGACCCAAGATGGAGGCGGCCGCTGACTGCGCCCAGACACCACCGGTCCACGTGACGATTATGGAGAGCACCAGCAAACAACAAAAGCGCAATCGACGCATTTGTCATCTCCTTGACACAGCCGAAGTTAGAGCTAAGCGGTTTTTTCCTCAAGATCAGGTCAGAGGAAAGACTACAGAGACCACTGATGGGGCACTATTGTGCTCCGTGGCGGCGACGGTTTTCAAGAAGTTTTACAAGGTTCTGCGGGATCAAACGTTTGAATAGCGCCGATCAGAGATATCTATCGGCTTCGGGGCCGGCTGGGAAGCTCGAAAGAACACGGCAGACGCGAACATGATCACGACCGGAAAGCATTCAAGGGTGTAGCGCGGCTCGGGATTCTCCATTGTCCCAAGGAAGAGCGAGCGCAGCACTACAAACACGAACAAAGCTCCGAGAAATGGAACGTGACGAGCCCGCACCAAGCCGGCCAGCGCCAGGCCGATGTAAGTCAGGTTGAAAATCCCGAAGGCCAAGCTGACGGCAAGCCAGCGTGGATCGTCGTTGAACTCCCACCAGCGCGGATCGGAGGGAAACATCTCCGTGCGTGGACGCAGCCACATATCCGCGATGCGCAAGGCTGGCAGCCACACGTAATAGCGCAGGGGCGCTGTGTGAATGCGTTCTGCGGCCAAGCGGGCGAAGCCGGCGTCGAGATCGGAACTCATGTCGTGATCGCGGTTGTAGTCAGCGAAAAGGGCGCGCGTTTCATCGCGCTGTTCGGTCGAGTCGAATGCGCGGCTCGGCAGCTTCGAGAAATCGATATCATCGCCTGGGACGTTCCAGTAAATGTCTTCCACGGAGACGTACTCGGCCATCCAGGTTTTCACCCAGCGATTGAAGCCGGGCATGAGGGGCTCGTCGGAATCATTGGCATAGCGCGGGGCTAAGGGCTGGAAGCGATGCAGAGTATGCAGATTGCGCACGGTCCACGGGATCAGGGGGACCAACGCGCCCGCCGCGACCAACGCTCCTGCCATCAGAATGGCCGGCGCACTGCCGGCGGCGGGATTTCGCAGGCTCCGCAACAGCATCCAGAACAGATAGATGCCGATGGCCATCAGCAAAATGCCCCCGTCAGGCCGCAACAGAATAGCCCCGCTGATGGCGAAGCCGCATGCGAGCCAGAGCCGGTGCTTCTGCTGGCGAAGACCGTCCGAGCCAATCAGTCCCGCCACCGCGAGGTCGAGCGCCAGCGCCGTAAAGAAAATCTCGAGGGTCTCAGTGAGTGCTGCAGCCGCGTAGTTGGCGAGAAACGGACACATCGCCGCCAGAAGAAAGGCGGCCTTGGCGGCACGTTCCGAGAGCAGACGATGCGCGAGATCGGCAATCAGGAAACACGTGCCGAGATCAAACAGAATCTGAACCAGCAGGACGGCGCGAAAATTACCGATTCCGAATACATAGAAAATCGCCGCCAGAAACGCAGGATATCCGGGCAGGCGCGAGAGCGTCGGCATGAGTCTGCCGGAATTAGTTACGGCGTAAACGCCGTGCTGCATCCAGTTCTCGGTGATGTTGGCGTAGAGGCGGGAATCGTCTACTACCGCGGGAAAGCGCCAGGCGAAAAACAGGCGTAATCCCACGGCCACCAGGGTGGCCAGCAGGAAAAAAAGCAGGTGCTTGCGTATCAGTTCCCGCATTGTCGGTAGCACCAGCGAATATAGCGCGTTTGGATTGACTCGGGTGGGCTGGTTTGCATCTAATGGCCTGGTACGGTGAACTCACCCTGTCTCGCTGAGAATTGACCGTGTGCCGGGCGCGGCATACGATGAACGTTTCGCCCATGCCTCAACCAGTTTTTTATGATCCGCGGCGAGCCCGCTGGAGACGCCTGCGACGAGTTTTTGATACCGCGGCGGTCCTGCTATCGGTGCTGATCGTCTTCTTCGTGTACACCGCTCTGCGTGACGAAAAACTGCCCGAATTGCTCTTCCCGGCGCAAAAGCGCGATTTTCGAGCGTTAAAGAGAAGCGAAAAGGAGAAGACGCGGGAAAGGCTGAAAAAGATCGCCGCCCGTTCGCACCGCAAATCCAAGCTCGCCGCTTCGCAGGTCAAGCTGAATCAGGAGGAAGGCATTCGGGCCGCCTTTTACGTCCCCTGGGATGCGGCCAGTTTTTCTTCACTGCGCAGCTTCGCCCGGCAGATCGACATCCTGTACCCCGATTGGCTGCACGTGCTGACGGCCGATGGGCGGTTGCAAGGCATTGATGATCAGACCGGGAAATTCTTCGACGTTGTGCAAGGCACGACCGTTCGCCCCGTCGACGACCGTGTAATGCCGTTCCTCAACGCGGAAGATCCAGCCATGGAAGTTTTTCCCATGGTCAACAATTTTGACGGAGCGAACTGGGTAGGAGATATTGTCGAATTCCTCAATGATCCCGATGCGCGCTCCTCATTCCGCAAGCAGGTAGCGCAGTTTCTTTCTTCGGGACGCTATCACGGCCTGATGATCGACTTCGAGGCCTTTCCCGCCAAGGGCCAGCCCGGCTACCTCGCTTTGCTGCAGGAATTATCGGCCGATCTGCATGCGCGCGGGATGAAGGTGTACGTTTCTGTGCCACCGCACAACGGCGAGTACAACTACCAAGGCGTGGCGGCCGCAGCGGATGGCGTCGTGCTCATGAATTACGATGAGCACTATCCCGGCTCCGCTTCCGGGCCTGTAGCTTCGCAGGACTGGTTTGTTCAGAATCTGCAGTTCGCCGAAAGAGTGATTCCGCGGGAAAAAATTATCTGCGCCATCGCCAACTATGGATATGACTGGGCGCTGAAGCCGAAAAACGGCAAACTCCCTCCCGGCGAACACGACAGCCCTGCCAGCGCGCAAGAGGCTTGGCTGTCCGCCCGCGACTCTGACCAGGACGTCAACTTTGATGATGACGCGATGAACCCGCACTTCAGCTATCTCGACGAACGAGGCATCCAGCACGATGTCTGGTTTCTCGATGCGGTAACGGCGCTGAACCACATGCGGGCGGCGCAAAATCTCGGCATCCAGACCTTCGCCTTGTGGCGGCTGGGTGGCGAAGATCGCTCGCTGTGGAAAGTGTGGGACGTCCCCGGCGATCCCGGCGCCACCGACAAATTGAAAGATGTGCCGCCCGGCGCCGACGTCGATATGGAAGGCCAGGGAGAAATCCTTCGCATCGAAGCCCAGCCGGCCCACGGGACGCGCGATCTCGAAGTCGATCCCAACAGCAAGCTCATCACCGACGAAGTGTTCCAGAATCTGCCGGAGCCGTACCGCGTGGGACGCTATGGCTACAGTCCGAACAAAGTCGCCATCACGTTCGACGATGGCCCGGATCCCGAGTGGACTCCCAAAATTCTCGACATCCTCAAAGAAAAGCATGCTACGGCGGCGTTCTTCCTGATCGGCATTCAGACCGACAAGTTTTCCAGCCTGGCCAAGCGCATCTACGAAGAAGGCAACACCATCGGCAATCACACCTTCACACATCCCGATGTCAGCAGCATTTCTACTGCCTACATGAAGGTAGAGCTGAATCTGACCGAGCGCCTGTTCGGCAGCCTGCTGGGCATTCGCGCCACGCTGATGCGGCCGCCCTACGCGATCGACGAGGAACCCGATACAGCGGATCAGGTGCGGCCGCTGGAAGTTCCGCAGGAGATGGGCTACATCACGGTCGGGAACCGCATCGACCCGAACGACTGGAATCTTTACGATCCTTCAGAACCGCACGGAAAGCGTACCGCCGACGAAATCACCGCGTACGTGCTGTCGCACTTACCACCATGCCGTCCCGAAGACTTGCGCTGCGGAAATATCGTCTTGCTGCACGATGGCGGGGGCGATCGTTCCGAAACAGTACGTGCCTTGCCGATGATCATTGATGGCATTCGGGCCCGGGGATATGAGGTTGTGCCCGTCTACGAACTGCTGGGCAAAACTCGGGCCGACGTGATGGCCCCCCTGCCGACCGGCGAACTGTGGGCGGCGCGCTTCGATCGCTTCGGCTTTTGGCTGTTCGATGCCAGCATCGTGGCTATCACCTGGATCTTTCTGCTGGGCGACATTCTCATGACCGGACGCCTGCTTTTTATTGGCGCAGCGGCGGTTTACGATCGCGTCCACGAGAAAATCTTCGGCAAGCCCGCGGAGATTGCCTCTTACAGGCCCAAAGTCGCCGTTCTCATTCCGGCCTATAACGAAGAGAAAGTCATCGCGCGCACCGTACGCGCCGCATTGAACTCGAATTACCCCTATCTGCGAGTCATCGTGATCGATGATGGATCGCGGGATCGCACGCTGAAAGTGGCGCGCGACGCGTTCGCGCCCGAAGAGGCCTCGGGGCGAGTGTTGATCCTCACCAAACCAAACTCGGGAAAGGCCGAAGCCCTCAATTACGGCTTCGAACACCTTGGCGATGCGGAATTGTTCGTCGGCATCGATGCCGACACGGTGATCGCGCCCGATGCCATTTCGCGGCTCGTTCCGCACTTTATCAATCCGAGGGTTGGGGCGATCGCGGGCAATGCCAAGGTCGGCAACCGCGTCAATCTCTGGACGCGCTGGCAAGCGCTCGAATACATCACCAGCCAGAATTTTGAGCGCCGCGCACTCGACGTGCTCGGGGCCGTGAGCGTGGTTCCGGGAGCGATCGGCGCGTGGCGCGTGTCGGCCGTTCGCGAAGCAGGCGGTTACCATACCGACACCGTCGCCGAGGACGCCGATCTGACCATGGCGCTTCTGCGCATGGGTTACCGCGTGGAATACGAGGATATGGCGCTGGCTTATACCGAAGCGCCGACCAACGCCAATGGCTTGATGCGCCAGCGTTTCCGCTGGTCCTTCGGAATCCTGCAATCGGTCTATAAGCATCGCACCGTGGTGGCGCGCAAAGGCGTGTTGGGATGGATCGCGATTCCCAACATTGTCATCTTCCAGATTCTGCTGCCGCTGGTGTCGCCGCTCATCGACATCATGTTTGCCCTCGGCACCATCTGGTATTTCGTCCAGAAGCATTTCCATCCCGACTCGACCGATCCCGCCAGCTTTCACAAGCTGGTGGCATTCTTCTTCGCCTTCCTGGTCATTGATTTCTTTGCCTCAGCGATCGCGTTCGCGCTGGAGCGGCGGCGCGATGACGAGAGAGAAGACGTCTGGCTGCTCAGCCAGGTGTGGCTGCAGCGCTTCGCCTATCGGCAGTTGTTTTCGGTGGTGCTCTTTAGGACGCTGAAACGCGCGCTCGAAGGACGCAAATTCGCCTGGGACAAGCTGGAGCGCACGGCCGCAGTCAAATACGTGCCGGCGGAAAATCACGATCACGTCAACGTGCCGTAGGAACTGGAATTCGCCGCCATCACGATGGCGCGATTCAGCAACTGATACAGTTTTTCGGAGAGTGCCTCGTAGCGAGGCTGCGTCTCGGCATCGAATCCCTGGTCATTCCACGACCCCATACCGCCAAACACCCACGCATCCTGGCAGGCGGCGAAAAGTCTGCACGCTGCCACAGGCAGGAACTCCAGACGAATCAGATCGCTGTGATACTGATCGGGATATGGCGGGTCGGAATGTAGCCGCGAGCGAGCGCGCTGAAACAGATTGGCGAAGTTATCGAGTTTCTGGGAGCGCGCGAATTCCTCCATCGCGATGAGGTGCTGATCAAACTCCTGTAATAGCCGCTCCAGATCCTCCAGGCCCTGCGGTTGGATCGGTGGCTGATTTCTGGCAAACCTGGCGTAAGTCACGCGCCATATTTTTTGATCCTTGCGCGTGCGGTCGCCGATCTGCCAGCGAGCCTCCCAAAAATCAGACAAGCCCGACATTTGGGTCTCGAGCAACCACCGTCCGCCGCACCAACGAATCCAACGAGCATGCGATCGGCAGGCTGCGTCTGGCCGGAGGGACCGTACTGCATGCGTAGCGTGACTATGCCTTGCTTCCGCAACTTTTCGAACCAAGCGATCGGATCGCCGGCGAAAGGCTCTTCCACCCAGTTATTGCCGTCCTTGTGGAGATCGACGAAATTGACATACTCGCAGTGTTGGAACGTGCTGTTTGCGGGATAAAAGCCGACAGCCGCACCTGGCCGAAGCAGGAATGCGTTGCCATAGATGGTCAGGGCGGCAACCTGCGCAATCGATGTTTGCATAGGTCGCGAACTGTCTAGCGGAACAGCAACGGCGCGAACGCCGACAGATTCCGGCGCCAGACCATCCAGGTATGCATGCCGGGAGTTTCGATGTCGGTGTGCTGAATGCCTTTTTCCTTCAGCCACTCGCGGAAGTTTCGATTCACCGTGATCAGATGGTCCTCAGTGCCGCACGCGATCCACAGCAGTTTGAGTTTCTGGTTCGCGCTGGCGTCGAGCCCAGGAAAATCTTTCGCGAAATCCTCAGGAATGCCGCCGGAGCTGAACGCTCCGATCCAGGCAAATTTGTCGAGATTATTCAATCCGGTCAGCAGCGATTCGGAGCCGCCCATGGAAAGGCCCGCAATGGCGCGCATTTTGCGGTCTTTGTCCACACGATATTCGCTCTCAACTCGCGGAATGATTTCGGTGAGCAAATACTCGCGGAACTTCGAAAAATTCTCATCGCGCACGTCGTGATGACTCCATGCGCCCCAACCCAGGTGGATCATCTCCATCGTCCCGTAGCCGAGCGGCATAACCACGATCATCGGCTTCGCTTTGCCCTGCGCAATCAGGTTGTCGAGGATGACGTTGGCGTGGCCGACCGCTGTCCACCCGCTGGCATCGTCGCTGAAACCATGGAGCAGGTAGAGCACCGGATATTTCGTCTTGGCCGAGGAACTGTAGCCCGGTGGCGTGTAGACGTAATAATCACGATCGTCGTTGCAAACGGTCGACCTGTAAAAGTGATGATGAATCTCTCCGTGCGGGACGTTGGTCAGCTCCCAAGGAAGGCCGGGTCCGGGAACATGCACCGCATTTGCCGGGGTCAGCAGGTTCGGCACCAGCAAATGGTTGTAGGGATCGAGCATACGCACGCCGTCGACCATGATCGAGTATCCATAATAGTCAGGCACAAGAGGCGCGGTCGTCACCATCCATGCTCCCTTTTCGTCCTTTTGCATCGCGACCGGTTCCGTGCCTTCGCGCGCGAGCTTCACCTCCTGTGCATTGGGAGCGAGAAACTGGAACGTGACGCTGTTGTCTGCATGCACCTCAGGCGTGTTGAGCCACGGCGGCATCTGCGGCGGAGTTGCGGATTTGGTCTGCTGGGCAAACGCAAAGCACGAAAATAGAAAGGTGAAGATCAGAAGACGGAAAGTCATGGACAAGCTCCTGGGTTTCGTGAAGCGGGAGCAATTATA
>JASHQK010000180.1 GCA_030039195.1 Candidatus Sulfotelmatobacter sp. | reverse complement strand
CTCGGTGCGTTCTTTCAGAATTCCGATGGAAAGTTCATGCCGCTTGAGTAACGGCGGCAGCAACGGCGCGACAAAAGGCTCTACCAGGATTTCTCCCAAGGGCTTCGTAGCCAGCAATGGGATCAGGTTGGGAACGAAGCCATGATCGGGGGCGGATTCGATCACCATGGTCAGTTTCATCGCCGGAGCTTCCATCTCAACGGCGGTTCTGGCGTCGGGATAGAGCGCTCCATCGATCACATCCGTCCAGTGCACGAGATCGGCGACGGGCGAGGGATCGAAGCCGAAACGCTGCTTGCCGATCATGGCGATGAAACTGGTGCACGACTTGAAGTCGGGATCGTAGAACTTGCGGTTGCTCTGGTCGCGTTCGAAATGTTCCGCATCGGCTGAGGACAAAAACGCGCTCTGGTGATGATCGAACCACCAGGTAATTTTCGGCGAACTGGAGTATTTGAAGTCGACGATCGCATTTTCGTCGCCATCGAACTGATTTTCATCGAAGAGCGCACCCGCGCGATGTACCAGCCCGGTAAAAACGAAGTCGGCGTCGCTGCGGATGCGCTCGCGATAGAAGCGCGAAAACAGCGCCGCTGCCGACGCGCCGTCGAAACACTTATCGTGATAGAAAACTCGAACTCGCAAGCAATTTCCCCAGTCTGGGCAGAGTTGCTCTCACCCAGCGATTTCGGCCAGCCCCGCCGACCTTCAAACTAAAAGCTAATAGGATTGCCAGCTTGCGGGGAGAATGTCAAGACAGGAAAAGTCGCAGGAATGCTAAAACTAACCAGTTGTGAAAAAGGATGCGAGACGCATGAACGCAATCTCCATAGCTACCCAGCCCTCTCGAGGACTGTGAGTTGTCCAGCTAAATCGTCCTTTCGGTGTTCCATTGACAAGCTCTGACCATCGTGGGAGAGCGACCAACAGTCACAGAAATACATTTCCCGTGCACCAAATCTCATCCACGATTCAATAATGAGTTCTGCTCCATCCCACCGGGCGCTCCCGCGCACAGCCGCGCCATTCAGCAGACTCTTTCCCGGCGCACCGTTAGTCCAGCACTGGAAGACGGCCTTCTCCTGGCTGCCATCGATCCTCCGGACCACAATCTCTTCTTGCAGTTCAGGATCTGAATGCTCGATCCTCACCGAAACTGCTATCGGCGGCGGACCCAAGAATCTGCTTTTAGATAAATTTGCGTTCCAGGTTCCAGAAAAATTCACGCTCATACACGTTCCTAGATCGTCTGCCCCAGACAACGGAGTATAAGGCGCAAATTCACTTGCTCACAATGGCGGTGCGTAGTGCTCGGCCAACTCGCCCAGCACACTGAGTTTGAAGGTTTGTCCTTGCAAAGCCTTGACCACGAGTACAAGCCACAAGAAAAATGCAGCGAGGGCACTCACAACCGAGACGAGCGTGACCAGCAGCACTCCGACGACAGGAATCATGAACAGCGCGAAGGCGAGCACCCGGATGGCAAGCCCGATCACCAGGCTGGTAAGACACAGCAGCAGGCACTGAATCGAGTGGAAGCGCAGGAAGCGGTCACGGCGGTAGGGATCGAGAGTGAGAAAAATGATCGCGGGAATGAAGGTGAAATATGCCAGTCCGCCCGCGATTCTCCTGGGCAGGAAACCGATCCTTCCCTGCACTTTGGGTACGGTTTGCATTGGGCGTCCGCAGGCAGGACAAAAAGCGGCGGAAGCAGGCATCTCCGCCGCGCACTCGGGGCAGCACAGCGCTGGTGAGCTTAATTCGGGCATTTGACTCGGCCTGCGGCGTTAACTGCGGCTCACTTCGTTTTTCCCGCGGCACTCTTCACAGATCCCATAGATCTGAAAAGTATGCCGAGTGGTGAGATAGCGATATTTGCGGCCGATCTCGCGCTCGAGCTCGCCGACCTCCGGCGAAAAGAACTCGACCGAACTCCCGCACTCGGTACAAACCATGTGATGATGACTGCGTCGATTGTACTGGTGCTCGTAGCGCGAAACGCCGTCGTGAAAGGCCACTTCGCTGGCCAGGCCGCAATCGGCCAGCAGCTTGAGCGTGCGATACACCGTGGTGTAGCCGATGCCGGAATCTTTCTTCTGAACCAACCGATGCAACTCATCGGTGGAAAGGTGATCGCGCGTCTCCAGGAACGTGCGCAGAATGGTGTCGCGTTGAGCCGTTTGCTTCAGGCCAACCCGTTTGAGATGACGGTGCAGGATGCCCTGGGCCTCGCGCACCATCTGCCGCGAGAGCGTGGGCTGATCATCGATGCGCTTCTGCAGCATAGAGGGCGGCTCGCAACGTGTCAGAATAGCATTTCGCCATCCTGGAATTGAAATTCATTTTCAAAACGGGGAACGTCTCCCGCGATAGAATCAAAGACTCGCATGAGTGCTCCCACACAAGTCCTATCGCTTTCGAAGAAACGCTCCGTCGCTGCTCGCCTGCTGTTCTGGATTGCGGCAGTTGTGCTTGCCGTTTGCTTCGGAGTGCTGCTCTGGGCCTATTCAATCGCGCATTCGGCCTTGCCGCAGCTCGATGGCCGCCTGGCAGTGAGTGGCCTCGCCGCGTCGGTCACGGTGACGCGCGACGCTCACGGCGTTCCCACCATCGAAGCCGGAAGTCTGGACGATCTTTTCTTTGCCCAGGGATATGTCACGGCGCAGGATCGGCTTTGGCAGATGGATATGATGCGGCGCTACGCCAGCGGAGAGCTGTCGGAGATCCTCGGCCAAGGAATGCTGAAGCTGGATCGCGAGCAGCGGATTCTGGGCCTGCATGCGGCAGCGCGGAAATCGATGGAAACGGCAACCCCCCGCGATCAGAAATTCTTCGCCGACTACGCCGCGGGCGTGAATGCCTATATCGCAAGCCGAGCCGGTCGCCTTCCCATTGAATTTCGCATTCTGCGTTATGAGCCGAAGCCGTGGCAGCCGGAAGACTCGATCGTGATCGCTAATCAGATGGTCAAGGATTTGAATTACCACTATTTTTATGACGCGCTGGCGCGGGAAAAGATCCTGGCAAAGCTCGGGCCTGAGTTGACGGCCGATCTCTACATAAATCGTTCCTGGCATGACCGCCCGCCCACTGTCATGCGTGAAGATCTCTCCCAACCGCAAAACGGCAAAGATTCAGACGACGAAGACGATGACAGCGATGATGATTCCGGTCCGGACAACGTCATCACGCAGTTCAGTTTGCCTCCGGGCCTGTCAGAGCCAGTCCTGCCCGAGGCAGCAGCTTCAGGGCCAGCCAGTTCAGTGCCAGATTCTTCAGAGGAGGACCAGCCCGTCGACGGATCGAATGACTGGGTGATCTCGGGCGCGCACACTGTGACTGGCAAGCCGCTGCTCTCGAACGACATGCATCTCGGCCATCAGATGCCGAACTTGTGGTACGAAGCTCATCTCCATGCTGGGGAATTCAATGCCGCAGGAGTCACGCTGCCGGGCATGCCGTACGTAATTGTCGGACACAATCAGCGTATTGCCTGGGGATTTACGAATGTTGGTCCAACCGTAACCGACGTGTACATCGAAAATTTTAACGCGCAGGGTGAATACCAGACTCCGACCGGGTGGGTGCAGCCCGAGCATCGCACGGAAGTGATCCGCGTCAAAGGCAAGCCGGATGTAACCGTCGACGTGAAGATCACGCGGCACGGACCCATCATTACCGAGTTAGTTCCAGGTGAGACGCGGCCACTGGCGCTGCGTTGGACGCTCTACGACGGCCTGCACATGCCCTTTTTCGATATCGATTCGGCGCAGAACTGGGGGCAATTCCGTCAGGCTTTTGCGCTGCTCGACGCCCCGGGTCAGAATGTTGTTTATGCCGATGTGGATGGGAACATTGGCTATCAGACCACAGGCAAGGTTCCAAGCCGCGCTGCCGGAGACGGCAGTCTTCCCGTCAACGGCGCCGACAATGCGCATGAATGGGTCTCGTACATTCGCTTTGAGAAGCTGCCCAGCATCTACAACCCGCCCTCGGGAATTATCGCCACCGCGAACGGCAGAATCACGCCCGACAATTATCCGTATTCGATCAGCATGGAGTGGGAAGCACCGTGGCGTACGGCGCGCATCTATCGCGTGCTCGAATCGGGGCGGCAATTCTCTGCGCCAGATATGCTGGCTCTCGAAACGGACATCCAGTCTGAGCCCGATCAGTTCGCCGCGGAACGACTCGTCTATGCCGTCGATCACGCTTCGAACGCTTCGGCACGGGCGAAGGAAGCTGCCGATCTGCTCCGCAATTGGGACGGACGGATGCTGGCATCTTCGGCCGCACCCACTATTGCCGAGGCGTCAATCCACGTGCTGATGCGCATGCTGCTGGAACCGAAACTGGGCGCAGCGCCGGCGAACGCCTCTCGCGATACTGATCTGCAAGTGGTCAGCTGGCGTACGTACTCGTGGGAGATGCGGTCAGTGTGGCTGGAAAACGTTCTGCTGCACCGTCCCCCGCGGTGGTTGCCCGAGAAATATTCGAGCTATGACGATCTTCTGGCTGCCGCCGTCGAAGTTGCCATAAACAGTCCGGGGGCTCCGAAAAATCTGTCGGCGTGGCGCTGGGGACGCTTCAATGCCGTCGAGATTCAGCATCCGATTCTGGGCGAGATTCCTCTGCTCCGCTATTGGTCGGGTCCGGGAGTGCAGCCGCAATCGGGCAGCGGATACACGGTCAAAGCTGTGACGCGGCATCATGGCCCGTCGGAACGATACACCGCTAATCTGGCAGATTGGGACCAGTCAACGCTGAATACGGTTACCGGCCAAGGCGGAAACCTTCTGAGTCCGTATTACATGGATCAATGGAAAGCGTGGTATGCGGGAACGACCTTCATTCTTCCATTCACAGAGAAAGCTGTTGCGGCTGCCGGCAGGCACCGGCTGCTGCTGGAGCCGGAAAAGTAGAGAGATTCCAGTAGCAACGCGAGTAATCTCTAGAAGAAATCGATGGCTTTGATGTCAGTGACATAGCCGATCACTGGAATTGTTCCGAGGGGTATGTAATCGATATTGATGAGCAGCGCATCGGTGAGAGTGTCGTAGACGCGCAAGTTGCCGTTTTCGGCCACGTATTCGACGTATCGCGTCGTAAAGCTCTGCAGGCCGGTCACGTCGCCGTTGTCCGGAGGAATGACCACCGCTCCGGTCTGGGTATTAAGAATCGCCAGGCAGCCGCGCACTTCCCCCACCGGATTATTGGCATCGCCGATATTCGTGCAATCCTTCGATCCCACAAAAAGCTGGCCGTTGTTGCTCATATCCATGCGATCGTGATAACCGTCGGGAATCGCGATCTCGGTCGCGGGATTGTTGAAATACGGGTCGGTCATCGTGGTCAAGTCGACAATGTCGAGCGTGCCGCAGTAGGTCGCGGCCGTTTTCGCATTGATCGAGTTGGTCAACGAGGAACAAAGCGGACCGGTGGGCGTGCCGCTGCCGGCGACATAGAGGCTTGTGCCACTAAGATAAGCCCAGGTTGCCCCGTTCACGGGAAGCGGCGGACCCACCGCCAGTGAATTCAAATCCAGCGTCTGCACGCTGGCCTGCGTTCCGCCGCACTCGGCGCCGCAATTCAAAATGTAAGCGGTGCTTCCGCTCACAATTGCGAACACGGGACGGTCGAAACCGTTGATGATGGTGCAGACTGGTGGATTCTGTGGCGGATTGGGATCGAGGCTGGGAAAACAGCTCAGGTCAACCGGCGGCAGCGCGTTAGCAGGATTTAGCAGAGTGACCGCATTGGAATCATTGCTGAAAACCAGAAGCTGGCTGCCGGTATTGTTGGCCACGACGGTTTGCGCATTGCTGACCGCGATGGTGGTTATCAGCACTCCGGCGGAGAGATTCATGACCTCGACGCCTCCGAGCACGGAATAGCCCAGAATGTTGGCGCTGGGAACGGCGGCATATCCAACCGCATTGGAGGTCGGCAACACCATGCTGGAAGTCGGACCCAGAATGTGAACTTGTCCGACGCCCTTCTCCGTCGCCGTGCTCACTCCGTAGACAGAATTGCTGGAGGAATCGAAGGCGGCCACCAGATTCCGGGCCGCCGTGATGGCCATCAGACCGGGCGAATTGCCAGCGCTGATCGAGGGCGCCCGCGGCAAAGTATCGTTGTTGCCGTTGATCAGCACCAGGCCCCCGAACGTCGTGGCCGAGGTGACCGACTGCGAAACCAGGACTCGGTTGGTGTACCCGCTGGTTGAGGCAGCCGTGTTTGGGGTCCCGCACCCGGCCGCATTCAGGACGGCCCAGATCGCCAATGCCAACAGCGCAATTCTCCCGGTCAAACGGCAAGCTCCTAAGGACATGAAACAAGAAGATTTAACAACGAAATCGTGGATTATAACAGACGTTCGGTTGTGCACGAGCTGGCGAAGAATGGTTCCATACCCCGGTCCACCAGTCCAGTCCTGACATAGACGGGTACTTTCCACCTCGGTCTCTTCGCGAAAAGCGGCTCTGGACTGTTATCCTTACGAAACCTATGTCGGCCGATTTCGTTGCCCGAGTGAAGCAAGCTCCCGTCCTTTGCGATGGCGCCATGGGAACGTTGCTTTACGCCAAAGGCGTCTTTATCAACCGCTCCTACGACGAACTCAACCTTTCTCAGCCTGAGCTGATCCGTGGAGTCCATCACGAATACCTGCAGGCGGGAGCGGAAATCATTGAGACTAACACCTTTGGAGCGAACTCGTTTCGCCTGGCCCGCCACAGCCTCGCCGATAAAGTCGCCGAAATCAACCGTGCCGGAGCTCGACTCGCCCATGAAGCCGCCAAGAGCTTCGATGTGTGGGTTGGGGGATCGGTTGGCCCGCTCGGCACCAGAATTGAACCTCTGGGAAAAACCTCCTTTGAGGAAGCCCGGGAATCGTTCCGCGGCCAGATCGCAGCGCTGGTGGAGGGCGGAATCGATCTCCTGATTCTTGAAACGTTTGGATATCTGGAAGAAATCCATCAGGCAATCCTGGCGGCACGTGATGTAAACGCGGCGTTGCCCATCGTTGCACAAGTCACGATCGATGAGGACGGCAACTGCCTCGACGGTTCAGATCCGGAGACCTTCGCTCCGAAACTAGCGGAGTGGGGCGCCGAGGTAATCGGATGCAACTGCAGCGTTGGCCCGGTGGCCATGCTGGAGGCGATCGAGCGCATGCGGGCGGTCACTTCCCTGCCTCTGGCGGCGCAACCGAATGCCGGGATTCCGCGCTCGGTGGATGGCAGAAACATCTATTTGTGCTCGCCGGAATACATGGCGAGTTACGCGCGGAAATTCGTGGCGGCCGGAGTACGCGTGGTTGGCGGCTGCTGCGGAACCACGCCCGACCACATTCGCAAAATGAAGGGAGCCTTGCGCGTCGGCGAAGCGCGCGGCAAGAGCGCGTCGTTTCATGCCACGACGGCCCATGCACCCACCGCGGTCGCGGCCGTGCCGGTGGAGAAGCGTTCGCGGATCGGCTCGAAACTGGCGAACCGCGAATTCCTGACCATGGTTGAAATCGTTCCTCCCAAGGGGACCGATATCGGCAAGGAGGTGGAAGGCGCGCGCTTTCTGAAGTCGGTCGGCGTGGATGCGGTGAACATTCCCGACAGCCCGCGAGCCTCTGCCCGCATGAGCAATCAAGCTCTTTCCCTGCTGATTCAGCGCGAGGTGGGCATTGAGGCCATTTTGCATTACACCTGCCGCGACCGGAACGTGCTCGGCATTCAGAGCGATCTGCTGGGAGCGGATGCCGTGGGAATCCGCAACCTGATCTGCATCACCGGCGATCCGCCGAAAATGGGCAATTATCCAGATGCGACTGCGGTTTTCGATGTCGACGCGATTGGACTGGTGAACATTGTTCATAATCTGAACCGCGGCCTCGACATCGGCGGAAATCCCATTGGCACGGGAACCGGTTTCGTGATCGGCGTAGGGGCAAACCCGGGGCATACCGATCTCGACGAGGAGATCCGCCGCTTCGAATACAAAGTGCAGGCGGGGGCAGAGTATGCGGTCACGCAACCGGTCTTCGACCTGCGCTTGCTCGAGAACTTTTTGCGCCGCATCGAGCATTGCCGCATTCCGGTCGTGGCGGGGATCTGGCCGCTGGTGAGCGTGCGGAATGCGGAGTTTATGAAGAACGAATTGCGGGTCTCCGTCCCCGATTCAATTCTGGAGCGCATGGCGCGAGCCCAGAATCCTGA
>JASHQK010000179.1 GCA_030039195.1 Candidatus Sulfotelmatobacter sp. | reverse complement strand
GTGAAGGTAACTTCGAGTTATTCCACACCGACAGGAAAAGTAACTTTCTTAGTTGATGGGAAGGTCGTGGGATCATCATCCCTTGTTTCCGGAGTAGCGTCCCTTGGAGTGGGAGAGCTGGCTTCCGGCACGCATCAGCTCATTGCGAGGTACAGCGGTGACAAATACCACGCCGCAGCGCAGGCAAGCAAAACGCTGACTGTGCAATAGTTCGGATCCAAAAAACTGTTCGGCTCGCCCGGGCCGCCTCTCTGTTGGCGGCCCAAGCTTTTTCGTGCTGCTGTTGTCGGCCAACAATGCTGACATGCGGACCATGGTCCCCAAGCGCCGAGAACTTATAGTTTCCACTGGCTGATGTGACCGGGCGTTCACACTCAAATTTCGACTGCTTGCGATTCGGTCGACTTGAAACGGACCGGAAGATGAGTGAAATTGCGAGTGGCTGTTGAAAAACTCTTTTGACCCGCTTTCGACTCAAAATTTGGTCCGTAAGTCGTTGATTTCTCGTTCGCGGAACGCGCCGAAAATCTCCAAAATTACTTAGTTGGTTCCTTTTTCAACACCCACGCGATATTACGCCAAGAACCCATCGAGGCAATCGAGGGGCGAAGCTTCCAACACAGAACAGCTGCCCTTGGTCAAGAAAAGACCTGAAGGGCCACGGCGGCCCGATAACTTCTGCTTCAGCAACTCTTCTGGCTAGAGTGAGCGCAGAAAATCGATGATTTCCTGTGGCTCCTGCGTGGTCAGCTTATTGAATTCATGAATACCCGCCTCAGATCCAGCAACTTGTGAAACGCAAGCTGTGCTCAGATTCGGGTGCTCCTAAGCGTGAGACACGAGGCTGGGCTCTGCAGTTTCGCGATCGCTGGCCTCCGCGCTTTCCATCGATCGCAAAAAGATCGCGGAGCCGAGGTAGAGGAGGGCCGCGAGGATCGTCAGAGCTTTTAGTCCAAACCACATCGACGACGATTCAAGCAGACCGCCTAGCAACGAGCCGAACAGGTTGGAGCCGAGTGCGCTGCCGCGGAAGCCCGCTCGCTCAAAACTGGAGATAAAAATAATGCCGGCGAAAAACACTGGCGTGCACAGAGCCAAAGTCGCCATCAGAGCGCGCAGGGTCCAGGATTCATAGAACAAGTTCTCAAGCGGAACGATATACATCACGGCCAACGAAATGAATAGACCTGTATAGGCCAGCCAGAGCGGAAAGCGGCGCCACGCGCCGTAGACGAGATTCGCGGCGACGATCAACAACAGCAGCCCCGCAACTACGACGGCATTCACTACCCATGTTGTCCCGAAAAGGAGCGCCATTTTGCTTACGATTTGGGCTTCGAGCAACATGAAGCCCGCACCTAAGAACATGAAATGCAGGTCGATGCCGCCGGCGGCACCACTGGCCTGACGAAGGAACCAGCCGAAAACAATGAGCACAGCGAGCGACACCAGAATCACGATGATGGGAAGGCCAGGCTCATGTTGGTAGAAGTACGGCCAGTCATCGGTCGTCACCGTGGCTGTCTGCATGGGCATGTTGCCGTGCGAGGCCAGATAGGCGGCGAGTGAAGGGTCGGAAATGGCCTTGCTGAGACGTTCCGGGGATCCCGCAACAAAAAACCGTCCGGCCATGTCGACACCGCGTATATCGGCCTGGAACTGAATCGGTTTCTGTCCGAACGTCGCCTGCATCAATTCGTAGAGGCGGCCTGCGATCCAGGGAGTATCGACTTGGAATTTCACCGCAAAAATGCCATCCGGCTTTAGCAACTGCTTTGCCCGTGCCAGAGCTTCGCGGGTGTAAACGTAGTTATCAATGCGAATGTTGGTGAAATGCGAAGTGGTGGTGTGGGAATCGAGCAGCGAGAAAACAATGAGGTCAAACTTCTCGTGGCTGTTTTCGATGTAATTGCGAGCATCATTCAGAACCACGTGCACCCGCGGTGATTGATAGGGATGCTCGAAATGCAACTGTTTCCCGAGCTTCAGAATCAGGGGGTCGATTTCAACCGCCTCAACGTGCCCCGCTCCGTTGCGCAGCGCCGCGGCCACGTCGTTGCCCATGCCTGAACCCAGAACTAGCACCGACGGCGGAGACGGATAAAAACGGTAAGGCATGTTGTAGGAATTTTGATTGAGGGGATACCGGCGAAAGACGTCAGCATGGGCCTGAACAAATTCCGGCGAGAGGTTCAAAATTACCTGATAGAAGGCGTTGTTGGTGGTCAGGGAGTAGAACATTAATTCCCCGCGGACATACAACGGCGTCAGGGTGAGCTTTTGATACGGTGACCAGTACGTCTTGCCCCTACCGTCAGGAAGCGCGAGCAGGCTGACAACTATCAGAAATGCGACACAGAGAACTTTTCTCGCCCTCGAGTCACGCCAAACGAACACTACGCACAGGACTCCCGCCACAAGGAACCAAACCCAGGGCGGCTGGCTCAGGAAGCAGAGCAAGGTGAATCCGGCTATGCCGGCCAGACTTGCGAGGACATTGACGCTGTAGGCGGTCACTCCTTTGGGAGCGTTCTCCAGATACCAGCCCACAAGTTGGCCAAAGGGAATGAATGCCGTTGCAATCAACGCGAACAACGGAACAACAAAGATTAATGCGAGAACCATGCCGCCCCAACTCGCGGGCACGGCAGGGACGCCCCAGGTATGAACTTCAACGCTGGCTCCCAGCAGCTGAGGCAGATCGTCAATGCAGCGTTGCACGGCCGCGATTGGAGCTTTCAGAATAAAAGTGAGCAGCAGAAGCGGGCTCAGAAGAGCGCTCAACTGAACTCGCCGTCGGCACAGATAGCAACCCAGCCCAAAACCGAGGAAACAGGCTACCAGAACAAAGTTCTTGAAGTAAGCGAAAATTCTGATCTCCGAAGATACCCAGCGGATCATCAGCATCTCTACAAACAGACTGACCAGGCTGACCAGCGCGAGCCTTGTCCAGCCAAAACCGCCGAGTTCCTCGATCCGGATCTCTAGGCGGCCGCGAAGACCTGCGCTATCCCGCAGCGTTTTGAAAACCTGGTAGACCAGAAAAATCGATAATGCTGCAATGAAAAGTAGAAACGCCAGAGAGCTAAGCGGCAGGGGCAGTGGAAGTCTCTGGAAGATTGCGGACATTGGTTAATCTCCGTGCCGAGTTACTCTGGGCACGAGCTGACGATATCAGGTAATCAAGATTCTTCCTCGGTGCCGAAGGTAACATTCCACTCGCCGAGAAATCCAAAAGGTAGACGGGCAGTGTAGTTCAGACGATGGTGCATTCCGACGGTCTCAAAGCGGCGCTAAAAAGACCATCGGTCTTCACTAAATTCACATGAGAACGCGAGAAATCTTCCACATGCGGAGTAGTAAATTTTCCATTTCAATCAAAGCTGCGTCGTTCTCCGCTTCGCCCGACAATCGTCTCCAATTTCTTTAAGGTGGCGAGGGAGCATGCTGCGGACTCGCGTTCCCGAATGTCGGTTGACACCTGTAGTAATTCGCTCAGTCTTGTTATGACAACGTGCTTTGCTTGTTTGATTCGGTCCGCAAATTCATCGGGCGGGATATCGAAAAACCCAGCTTCCAAAAGCAAACTCCACATTCGTTCGTGCTCAGCTTCCTTATCAGATCGGCTCAAGTGTTTGTACTCCCGTTCCTATCGTCTCCGATTTCGGGCTTAAATGAAATGCCATCAATCACTCAGGATTACCCGCTTTCTGCCCCGCTTGCTTGAACCTGAGATAGGTGAACGCAAGGTATTGATTCAGTTCGGCCCAGAAAGACTGTTCCTGGTCCCGGGGATCCAGTCCGGCCTCAGCCATGGAAACCAGCCGGCCCTCCCACGCCTCTCGTTCCTCCTGGGTAACCTCCTCGGCCTTTCGCCAAACTGGCGGTTCAGGGTGATTCAAGATTTTGTGCTCCGGAATCACTCGCCCATCCTCAAGAATGAAATCTTGCCAGACCAGTCCCCATCTCACTTCTTTGACTACACCCGTGCCTGGACCATGGGCGGAGTTGAACGTGATAATTTCGCCTTCTGCAGGAGGCCATCTCCTGCTCGTGCCTGCTTGGGTTGACGTGGATAACATCCGTTGAGACCCGATGGGGCTATTTTCAATTACGTTCTTCTCGTGCTGGTTTGCGGCCGATGATATGGGATCCTCTCACGGGCGGTCTCGGCCACGAGCCACGAGACAGGACGCGATCCACCGCTTGCTCCACCATGGAAAGGAACTCACTATCCCCCGCTTGAGTGGGCGCAACTAATGACAAATCCAGAGCATCAACCTGAGGACTCAACTCGAGCACGGCAATTGCTTCGCTCGGACGGCGCAGGTACAAAGCCCAGAGAAGAGTAACAGCATTGTATCCTGCACTCTTGATCAGACTGATAACGGCGCCCCCTCCTTCCCCGAAGCGCATAACGACGCTCACCAGTATCAGCTCGATGCTGGCAAAGATTCCGAATCCGAGGGCGATTCCGAATACGTGTTGACGCCAGCAATTCCTCAGGAGCCGGCAAAGAATCAGCAAGAGGAAGAAGAGACCGCACTGCATAAAGCGCACGCTGCGATCGAGAGCCAGCACCACCGATATCACCCTGTCGGAACCACTCTGCTGACTCGAGAAGGCGGTCACAATTGAAAGCAAGAGCAGCAGCCCACACGCCCATCTGAATATGAGAGCTGATAGCCTCTGAATACCTCCATATTCCTTCAGCAGATTGTGCAATATTTCGTCCATCACGATAACGGACAACAGGACACTGATCGCGTTGCCGGTCCAGTACGCATCGAAGTAGCTTTCTTGATGGTAGCGATATATCCCGAACAGAATTCCGGTCTTCAAGATCTGAAAAACAACGTACGAGAAGAATCGTGGAAAGACCACGTGCAGCTTGCGCTGGAGCATGAAGAAAAGAAGGGCCAGCTGCAGTATCGGACCAACGAGCCAGCTCACGTACATGATCATCCCGTTCATGGCTTCTGAACCCCGAGTCTCAGAAGCATACTTCTCCCTTGGCGGCCCGGCAAGGTTTTTATCGAGGCCACCCACTTTTGTTCAGTTATGCCACGAACGGTCTACCGGCAGACCCTTCGACCACATATGGGCATGGGGTCGCTACCATCAGCCACTGTTACGACTTGTTCTGGTCCTAGACGCGGATTGACGACCCGGTCAGGGCTTCTTGGAATCGCGCAATACATCCCGACCAAGGTCAAGACCATGAGCAACACTTCGGTTGTTCTTTGCATGGGGGAGGTCTCCAAGGCGTAGGTTTTACGCCGGGGCGAAGTATATGCCTCGTCTGTGCCTTGTGCGACTCCAAGCTGTGGATAACCGCTAATTTTCTTGGAGTAGCTGCAACGGAAAGCAAAGCTGTCAAGTCGCCGTAAGGAATCGACGGTTGCAGGAC
>JASHQK010000178.1 GCA_030039195.1 Candidatus Sulfotelmatobacter sp. | reverse complement strand
ATCTTCCGAGATGATTGGCCTCGGCAGGGAACGAAGTACGAGGCGCCAACCCCACCCGCGTTGCTCTCCATTATAGATGAGCCTGTCGGGAGTGCCTGAAAGCAGCCGCGGACGCCTGAATTACACACCTGATTTTTTTTGATCACTCGTGGCAAATTCTTGATGGCAAAGAAGTTGGTTCGGGCAGATCAGGGTGGGACGAAGGCAAAATCTTGAAAAATAAGGAATTGCACGGAAAATATTCCGGAATAAGGAGTTACCGCACCTCGTGAGCTCGTGGCCTTGTGGCTCGCGGAGCCGGCCGGCTTGGAGTTCGCGCGCATGCAGACAGTGTGCGACGTCTGGATTTCTCAGTAAAGGTCATTCGTCACAAGAATGAAATTTTGTTCTGTGGAAAAAGCGAGATGCGAACGCGCGATGCGCGATGCGCCATGTGGCCCGGAACCGGGGAGGCGCGGCCGAGATGGCGAGGGTTGAGTATTTGCGGGGGTGGGGCATTTTGTGCGCTATGGTGATTAAATCAACTGACTATTGCAGTTTCGCGTTCCCGGTTTTGTCTTGCCTCAGGATAGGGACGTCGGGGTCGGCGTCTTTCCAGAGGGTGAGGAAATCTTTGCGAGCCGCGAGCCGGCGTACGCGGGCGGCTTCGGTGTTCGCGCCCTGCGAGGTTCTCGACGCAAATGCATTCGCACACGCCACTCGTTGGAGCTACCGGGCCTGACCTTGGCTAGGAGTCTTGTCAGCTTGCTGAGAGCTACTTGACGAGGCCCCCCTTTAGGCAGATTATCGGGTCGGGCGCTTCGAGTCACGCGACTGACATTCCACGTCGTGATGGAGGCGCGGACTCCCGGAGGCCCACTGAACTGCGAAGGCTCTGGGATTCACCGTGAACGAGGGACATCTGCGGTGGAGATGCGATCCAGAGCATGGGGCCTCGTGAGCGGCGCGCGGAGGCGCGTCGACGCATGGGCACGATGGGTCCCTGGATCGTTTTGGCGGTGGGCTGGGTCAGGCGTGCTCGCCATCGCGGTGGCCGTTGCCTATTTCCTGGCGGCGCGGCTCAGCTTCTACCTAAAAACCAAACCCGACGAGATCGCAGCGTTCTGGCCTGCCGCAGGTGTGGCGGCCGGCGCCTTGGTCGGTCTCGGGCCCCGTGCGAGGTTACCGGTGGCGGTCGGGGTGCTGGCCGCGAGCGTTCCGGCGAACGTCTCGGGCCGCTGGAGCCTCTCGACCTCTCTCGTCTTCGCTGTGTGTAACGTCGTCCAAGTCCTGGTGATAGCGGGTTTGATCGAGCGGTACTTTGGCTCGGCATTCAGACTCGACAGTCTGCGCCAGGTGTTGGGCCTTGTTGTGGCGGCGATGGCCGGGACCGCCGCGGCAGCGATCGGCGGAACGGTCGGCGCCGTGTTGGTCGAAGGTTCGACGGCATCGGCCATGACGATCTGGAACCATTGGCTGGCTTCCAATGTGCCCGGCATCGTGGCCGTCGCGCCGCTGTTGATTGGGCTCGTTTCCGCTGTGCGCCATCCGCCGCCACGCAGCGAAATCGCCGAGGGCGTCGTAGCGCTCGTGGCACTGATCGCATTGAGCGGACTCATCGTTTTCCTGCCGAGGGAGCCCTTGGCAGTCGTGGCGCTTGTCGCCCTGCTGTTTCCATTGCTACTGTGGCTCGGGGCCCGCTGCAGGCCGGTCTTCGCGGCGGCGGCCGCGTTCATCGTTGCCGTGACAATCGTTTGGACGACGACGTTCAGCATCGGAATGTTCGACGAAAGGAATTTCCCGATTGCCGAACGCGCACCGGTCGCGCAGGCCTCCATCTTAGCTGTGTCGCTTTGCGCGATCGTCCTCGCTTCGCTGTTTTCCGAACGGAGGGAGAGTGAGGCGCGCCTCGCTCGCTCAAACATGATGCTGCAGCAGGAGCAGAACAACAGGCTGATGAACATCGACGCGATCACGGGCGCGATCGCCCACGAGATCAGACAGCCACTGGCGGGGGTCGTCATGAATGCCAGCACCTGTCTGCGGATGCTGGCCAACGAGCCTCCTAACGTAGAAGGTGCGCGCGATACGGTCCGGCGGGCGCTCCGTGATGGCAACCGGGCTTCCGATGTGGTCGCGCGGTTGCGAGCACTCTTTGGCAAAAAGCCGATCGCGAACGAGTCGGTTGACCTGAACGGTTTGGCAAGCGAGGTGATCGCACTATCGTCGGACGAACTTCAGGGAAATCGAGTGTTGCTGACGGCCGAGTTTGACAATAGCCTCCCGACTGTTGTCGGAGATCGTGTGCAGCTTCAGCAGGTTATCCTGAACCTTCTCCGGAACGCATCCGATGCGATGAGCACGGTTCAGGATCGGCCTCGCCGATTGCTGATCCGAACCGAACGGGAGGAAGGCGAGCGCGTGCGCCTGACAGTACAAGATGTCGGCGTCGGTTTCAATCCCGGCGCCATCGACAAGCTCTTCCAGCCGTTCTACACGACGAAAAATGACGGCATGGGATTGGGACTATCCATCAGCCGCTCGATTGTCGAGAGCCATCAGGGCCGTCTATGGGCAACGCAGAATGATGGTCCCGGCGCGACGTTTTGCTTTTCGGTTCCCTGCGGACAGCGAGGACGGGCTGACGTCGGCGCCAATTAAGCTGGTGAAGGATCCGTGCAAATTTAACGTGGAATTAGGCCGACATTTGTTGGCGTAACATCCGGATTGCACTCAAACTCCCCCAGCCAAGGGTTCTAAGTGCCAGCGCTGCTTTCATCAGTTGAGTATTTGCTTCATTGACGGTGCCTCGCTAGGCAAGAGAAAAACAGCCGGACATGAGGCGCCAGGTCCGCTTCTGAGAAGCTTAGGACATTGCCGTAAGGTCATCCAAAGTTTGCAGGAGCGGCCCGATTCCCAAGGAGATCCCTTCTGCCGCGCACAGCGAAAAGAATAATGACGAGCAGCCCACTGCCGCATAGTACAGAGGAGCTGGGTTCCGGCGCAGGTGTGAGATCGATGGTAAAAGTCCCGTCCGTTTGCAAACCTGCCAGATTGATGGTGAGCGACGACCCAGTTATTGTTATGTCCGAGGCAGTCAGTCCTATAGTATTGTTCGTTATAGTAAAGCCCGCCAACGACGCGCCGTTGGAAAACGTCAGCCCAGAGAAAGTCCACGAATTTGGGTTAAACGAACCACTAAACACGCCTGAGGGGCCATTGCCAGTGTACGTGATAGAATTCGTGCCAACCCCCCACGAGTAGCTGCCGCCCATGCCAAACGCCCCACATATGCCCGTCGTATCGCCTAATGGACACGAAAGAGTCGAGCCCACAGTTATCGGGTAGGCCGTGTTGTATTGTCCGGAGCCGTTATAGGGCACGCCGTTTTGATACAAATTCCACGTCAGGTCTACGGAGCCAGTCAACAACACATCTTGTGCAAACGCGCCGGCCGGGAATGATGCAGCACATATTGTTGCCACAACGATCAAAAGGCCCCGTCTTCCTATGTACATATCGCCCCTCGCTTGCGGTCGATATACAGGAACCCGACTACCTTGAACCTGACGCGAAACTCTACCAGCCGATTGTGACCGCGTGATGACAGAAAAATTAATTTTTGCACGTAGGAAAACGAGGAAGACTTTATCCCAACTGTTGATAAATCCGGATTGCGCTCATATTCCGATCACTTCAAGGGGAACTGAATCGAAACAAGTCGAAATTTGAGCGCCATCGCCGGTTTCGACAACTAGCGCATGCGATTCGAAAACGGCACCACTCCGTCTCCTTACGCGGGAGCGTGAGCGTGGTCACAGACGGGCTATCTCGGCCGGGGTAAGAAGGGACAGTACGACCGGGCCCTCATAATTCCTTTCCCCTTCGACCGTCGGGAAAGGGTAGTCCATTTCCATTTTTGGTTGTTGCTGATCTAATCGTCGGCGATACCGCCTCGCAAGCCAGTCTTCTCCTGCCCGATAGGAGAATCTCGGAGAAAGTCATAAATAACATTGCGGATCTATGGCAGTTTACTTCGCACCGGCTCAGCACCGGAGGAGGCAGTATGGGAAAACTTAGCTCATCGAAGATAGCGTGCGTCGTCTCTGTGCTTTGTCTCGCGGCGGCGGTTGCCGCGCCCGCGCAGACCTGCACCGTGTTGTACAACTTCGGCAATAACCCCGATCGTCCCAATGACCCCATTTTCCAAGGCGTGCTCGCGCAGGGCCGCGACGGCAACATGTACAGCGGGTCCCGCGACGCATGGACCGGAAGTGACGGCACAGTCTTTGAGATGACACCGGCTGGGGCGCTCACGGTTGTGCATCTCTTTGACGGCACAGACGGACAAGATCCCACCGGCGGGCTCACTCTGGGAACTGATGGAATGTTTTACGGAGCGACCTCCTCCGGTGGCCTTTATTCTTACGGGACCGTCTACAGGATGACGCCCAGCGGCGAATTGACTACGATTCACAATTTTACCGGTGGAGACGACGGCGGCTATCCTTCCGCCCCACCCATAGAAGGTATCTACGGTAATTTCTACGGCACGACCTCCTATGGGGGCAAGACAGGAAACATCGGCACCGTCTACAGGATCAGTCCATCCGGCGCGTTTAGCACAGTCAGCAGTTTCGGATTGACCAGCAGCCGCTATTCCGGGAACTATCCGAACGGTCCCCTGGTGCAGGGTAACGACGGTCTTCTCTACGGAACCACGTTTTATGGTGGGCCAGACGATCTCGGTACTATCTTCAGCGTTTCGCCGTCGACTGGCAAAATCACTACCATGTTCAGCTTCGACGGCACGAACGGGCAGAATCCACTGGCAGGGTTGACTCAGGGCAGTG
Source organism: Candidatus Sulfotelmatobacter sp. (assembly GCA_030039195.1). GTDB lineage: Bacteria > Acidobacteriota > Terriglobia > Terriglobales > Acidobacteriaceae > Sulfotelmatobacter. The sequence goes on along the minus strand of JASHQK010000178.1, from coordinate 2,620 downwards.
ACGGCAACTTCTATGGCACTACAGTCGCCTATTCCAACGGAGGAACGGCGTTCAAAATTACTCCCGGGGGCAAGTTCACGGTTCTCCACACTTTTACGGGCGGCAGCGACGGCGCAAATCCAGTCGGCGGTTTGACCCAGGCGACCGATGGATACTTTTACGGCACGAATACCTACGGGGTTGTTTACCGCATCAGCTCCACGGGGGTGCTGACCCCTCTTTGCAACATCGGCGGGAGCCCGCAGGACATTTTGCTGCAGAACACCAATGGCGTTCTGTACGGGACCACGGCAGTCGGAGGCAGCGTAGATCGCGGTATGTTCTTCAGCCTCAATGTGGGCTTAAGCCCCTTTGTGCGTTTTCTGCCGGACGGACGGGAGGTGGGACAGGCGGTCGAGCTCCTGGGGCAAGGCTTCACCGGAACAACAGGTGTTTCCTTCAACGGGACTCCGGCAACTTTCACGGTGGCCTCTGACACGTATCTGACGGCCACGCTTCCTGCGGGCGCGACCACTGGGTTCTCCACCGTGACCACGCCCGCCGGCACGCTGAAAAGCGACAAGGAGTTTCGAGTGCTGCCGCAGATTCTCAGCTTCTCGCCCACCAGCGGCCCGCCGGGGACAACGGTCGTTATCACCGGCCAGAGCTTAACGCAGACCACGGCTGTATCCCTTGCTTGCAAGACTGAAATGGCATTCACCGTCAATTCTGATACGCAGATCACTGCCACTATTCCCGCTGGTGCAGAAACCGGCGGGATCGGTATACAGACGGTTGGAGGGCACGCGGAAAGTACCGCCAGCTTCACGGTGACGAGCTCCGAGTAGGGCTGGCCATCAAGGAACGCCCGGAGTCGCGGCGGCAGTACACGCTCAACACCTATTGCCGAGAGATGGGTCATTAGCGCGAAAAACGGCTACGCCAAGCCGACTGAGGCACACAAGCCAGAATCAAGGGTCTATTCCAGGCGAGATGCGCCGCAAGGTGTTCTCGCCTTTCATTTTCGGCAAGCGCTGTGTCTCCACGATTTCGGCGAACGCGAGGGAAGAGGGAATGTTGTCGAAGCCAGGTAGTGTCCTAAATTCACTAACTACGAAGGAGACGAAGGAACACGAAGAGCGCGGATGCTGGTTTCCTTCGTGCGCCTTCGTGCCCTTTGTGGTTAATTAGGACGCTCCCCGAAGTCACGCCCGTTTCGTCAACGGCGCCGGTTCTTGTATTCTGGCCTCAATGTTTCGACGCATTCTGAAAAGCCTCAGTCATGAAGTCGTGTTGAAAAGGCGCCTTCCACGCGAATTCGGCAGCGTTCCTCTGTTGGTCTCGCCCGACTCGGCGCTCGCATATTGGCGACGAGACCTATCCAAGGTCGATCCTTTCCTGCTATCGATGGTGCGTGAACTCGTGCGCCCGAACATGACTGTCTGGGACATCGGAGCGAATGTTGGATTATTTTCCTTTGCTGCGGCTTCGCTGGGCGCGCAGGTGGTGGCTGTCGAAGCAGACACCTGGCTGGCGAACCTGGTCCAGCGATCAGTGCTACTCAACAAATTGCCCGTAACCGTGATTCCCGCTGCCGTATCCGATCGGCAGGGAATTTCGCAACTTCACCTCTCAGCCGAAGGAAAGGCGTCAAATTCCCTCGTGGGCAACGGACACATGGCACAGACCGTCGTCGCCGTCACCGTCACCCTGGACTCGCTACTGGAACACTTTGCCGCACCACAGGTCCTGAAAATAGACGTGGAAGGAATGGAGTACGCGGTTCTGCGGGGTGCGCGGAAAGTCTTGCAGGCTCGGCCTCACATCTTCTGCGAAGTGACTGAGCGTCACGAGGAAATCGGAAAATTGCTGACAGAAGCGGGCTACCAATTCTACGCGGCGAGAGCATCGGATCGGCAACCTCTGGTTCGCCCTTCGCGAGACACGCTGGCCACCGCGCGCTAGTCTGCCACGCCGGCAAACGCAGGCATAAGTGCTCGTTCCGAACGCTCATTGGAAAATCCCAACCTTCGACAGGCTCAGTGCAGGCCTTCTCGCAAAACGGGCGAGAAGCGGGGCCCCCGCGGACGTGACAGGCATCACGGCGAAGGAGCCTGCTCCCACCTGAGAATGGACACGCCTTAAATACGCAAATAAGAAAGTCAGGAGGCTTATGGCCTACTCATACATCGTTCTGGGAGCTGGAAGGCAGGGCGTCGCAGCAGCTTACGACCTCGCACTCTTTGGCGAGGCGTCGCAGGTCACGCTTGCGGATTGCGATGGCGAACTCGCCCGTGACGCCGCCGATCAGGTAAATGTGCTGCTGAACCGCAAGATTGCCGACGCCATTGTGCTGGATGTTCGCGACGACGCCGCTGTCCGCCGCGCGCTGAAAGGCTACAGCGTGGCGCTCAGCGCAGTCCCTTATTTCTACAACCTTCCGCTGACGCGGGCCGCCATCGAGTGCGGGGTTTCCTTCTGCGACCTTGGTGGCAACACCGACATTGTGCGGCAAGAACATGCTCTCGACCGCGAGGCATCGCGCGCGGGAGTTTCGGTTGTCCCGGACTGTGGCATGGGCCCGGGTATGGGAAACACGCTGGCCGTTTATGCCATGGGATTGGTGGGCGAGGCGGAGCAC